>JBDSNZ010000208.1:0-30105 GCA_039915055.1 Ornithinibacter sp. | reverse complement strand
CGTTGCCGGATGAGTTTCTCCATGTACTGGGATAGGACTGCGCGGTCGACGAGCCTTCCCACAGAGCCGACGGGCGAACAAAACTCCACCACGTCGACCATCTCAGTTCCGCCCGAGGCAATCCGTTCGAACTGATGCTCATGCCGCAAGGCGGCAAACGGCCCCGCGCATTTGCTCGTCGACGAAGTGCACGGGCGGGTCGTACTCGGTGATAGCCGAGGTCATGCGAAACCAGAGGCCGAAGTGGCGAGCCCGCCACGTGACCGTGCCACCAAGGGCCATTTGGCCCGAATTGATCGCTCCGACAGCCTGCTCCCCCGACGGCCCCATCGACTCCGTATGCGCGTCCACGGACAGTGACAGGTCGAAGCATCGAGACGACGCTTCGCCTCATCGGGCAGGCAGAGTTGGAGTAGTTGATCAGTCCAACCCACCCTTGTGTTCTCGGTAGCGCTGGGACATTCGTTGGGCGATCTCCCGGTCTCTTTGCGCAGAAGCGTGCTGGTATCTCATCGCTGCCGCGGAAGTTGTGTGGCCGAGCCGATGCATCAGTTCCGCCAACGTCGCGCCGGACTGGGCGGCCAGCACTGCACCGGTGTGTCGGAGGTCGTGGAAGCGAAGGTCGGGGCGTCCAGCAGCTTCGCGAGCAGGGTAGTACCAGCGGCCAATGGTCGAGGTTCTTAGGTGTCCTCCGCTGGGTGAGGGAAACAGCAACCCATCCCCTCCCTCCTCCGTGTGCCGGAGTAAGTGCTCTCGGACCATCGGCACCAGGTGATCAGGTATGGCGACATCGCGTCGCCCGGCCTCGGTCTTGGGGTCCTTTACGACGGTGCGCCCAGGTACGAAACCGACGCCGCGTCGGATCCTGAGCACCCACTGAGTTGTGTCGATGTCGCTTCGGCGCAGCTCCGACAGTTCGCCTTTCCGCAGCGCGCACCATGCGGCCAGAAGGACCATGAGCCGATAGTGCGCTGGCGTCGCGTCCACAAGTCGTTCCAGTTCGTCCAGCGATGCAGTCTCGGTGGAGCCAGTTCGCTTCACGCTGCCAGCGCCACGGATGTGCACCGGGTTGCGATCGATGAGCTCGTCGTCAAGCGCGCCATTCAGGATGTTTCGAAGCAAGTCGTACGCATGTTTGCGAGCGTGGGGTTTGCCAGGTGCAGCACTCCGGTGCCACGCAGCAACAGCTGCTCTGTCGATTGCCACCATCGGGGTGTTGGAGAACGTTGGAAGGAGATGAATTTCAAGAAGTCGGGAGTAGTTGTGCCTAGTGCTCAGCGCGAGGTCGCGGCCCGCGAGGAATGCTTCGGCGTACGGGCCGAAGGTCTGGGCTTGTGTTCGTGCTCGGCGCTCGTATTCCGCGACCAGCCGGGCCTTGGGTGGCTGCCAGGTTGACGGGTCCTCGGTCAGGCGCCGCTCGCCGATCAGCCAGGCCTCAGCGTCGATCTTCGCCGTGAAGGTCTCGGGCGCCGTATAGACGTTCAAGTCGGGGCCTGTGTATCGAGCCTGATAGCGGCCGGAGCCGAGCCGCCGGATTGAACCGAAAGTGCGTCGTTCTGTCACAGTGCCCCCCCATTTCGTGCCAGCCCCGTGCCAGAGCGTGCCAGATACGTGCCACACGAGAGAGTACTCATGATCACCTGTGACTACTAAAACTGCAGGTCAAAGGCTTTCCGAGGGGATTCCGTACGTGGCTGGGAGAATTTTCGAATCCTTCACCCGCCACCAGCACGAAAGGCCCCTTGCCTGCGGAAACGCCAGGTCGGGGGCCTTTCTCTTGGTCCGCGCGCCAGAGACGTGCCAGAAGCAGGAGGCACGGTCTGGCCGTCCCGGCGGCGCGGACGCCCCTCGATCGCTGGGTGAAGTGCCTCCCTGGGGCCCGGCGACTCGTCACGTCGACCCTCGGGCATCTGGACGATGGTGTCAGCGCTCAGTCATCCCGCTCGCCGGAGGACTCTTCGTGCTCGTGCAGCCTGATCAGCACCCGGGTGAAGTCGAGCCCCAGCTCGGTGACCGTGAGGGTGTTGGCTCTTTCGCGGATGATCCCGGTGTCTCGCCAGTACGCCAGGGTCCCGTCGATGGCCGCTTCGTTGGCCCGGGCCACTGCCTGGGACAGCTCGGCGGCTTGGGCGGGGTCGAGGCGGTCGGTGACGAGCCGGTTGAGCGTGTTGACGGGGGAGTGCCCCCACCAGGCCACGACGTCTTCGACGGTGCGGGCGTCTCCGAGCCCGACCGAGAGCAGCATCCCGAGCAGGGGGTCTGAGGTCAGGTGCCCGACGACCCGCTCGTAGGCGGCGATGAGGGCGATGAGGCCGGTCACCACCCACTCCTGGTCGTCGGTGTCGGTCTCGGGGATGGCGATGACGCGGGTGCTTCGGATGTCCAGGAACCCGGCCTCCACCGCGCCCCGGTAGAGCCGGTCCAGCCCGAGGTGGTCACCGGCGGAGCGCCACGTGGGTGGCCGCTCACCGAGCTCGGCGAGCATCCAGTCGTCCAGCTCGAGGTCGGCGATGGCCTCGCGTGCGGTGGCCGGGCGCAGGAGCCCGGCCGCGGTGACCGGCTTGCCGTCGGGGCCGATCCAGTCCACGAGGGACCTGAGTCGTTTCTGGTACCCCGAGCGGCGGACCTGCTCGGCGACGACCCGCACGTCCTGGACGGGAATCGCGTCGTCCTCCTCCTCGGGTTGGCTCATCCCGTGGGTGGCGGCGTACTCCGTGAGGTCGACGCCCGCGAGGAGCTGGTTGGCGGTGGCTGTCATCGCTGCGGAGGCTTGGCTGCCTGCCCCGGCAGGTCCGGGAGACCGTGCGAGCCGCTCTTGTTGCGGGAGGGCGTTCCAGGCCTCGGTGATGGCGGCGAAGCGTGCGTTGGCCTCCTCGATGGTCTCGAGGTCCTCCATGGTGATGCCGATCTCGCGCCCGAAGGCGAGGAGGGACTTCGACGCCCCGTATGCCGCGGGGTCGGCAAGGCGGTCGCGCATCGACGCGACCGAGCGGCGCGCCTCACGGGTGAGCGCCTTGACGTCGGCGGAGCCGGAGGCCATCCGGCCGGTGGCACGCAAGAACCGCCAGAACGTCTCCAGGGTCGCCACGAGGACCTCGACGTCGGGTGGGTCCAGCGGGCCGTGACCGGGCCAGCGCACCGTCATGAGCTCGGCCGCCGACCCCTGCGGCCACGACGTGCCCGGGCGGCGATCGTGGGTGTCACGAAGGGAGAGCGCCGTCTCGAGGAGGTCCACGTCCAAGGGTCGACGGGCCTTGGCCGACCACTGCTCGGCGTGGGTGATCAAGAGGCGGTAAGGGTCGTCCACGGACCCATTCTGGGCGTCACGGTCGCTGTCTGGAGCATCGCGCGCGGGCCGACTGCCGGCTCAGCCCGGTCGCGGACTCGATCGTCGACCAGGGAACGACGTGGTTCCTGGCAGCCCGGACGGCGTTCCCGAGGCGATCTGCGTCGCGAAGTGACTCCCCACGTGAGTCCCAGATCTCCTTCGGCGGCCGCGATCAGTGCGAGGTGGCCCAGGCCCGCTTGCGCCACACCTTTGCGCAGTGGGCGCCCCGGCGGCTCCACGGACCAGGAGCTGCGTCCGCGCCGGGGTCGCGGCCCCACGTCATTGCCGGTCCTCCAGCGACGGAGTCCCGGCGGAGCCTCGTCGTTTCACGGCGGGAGCAATGGCGAAGGCGGAGCCATGCCCGAAAGCGTGTCGTCACCGTACTCGCGAGTCACCTGCGATCGGTGGCAGTCTCGGGCCCATGATCTCGCGCATCGCCATCGTCAACCGCGGAGAGGCCGCGATGCGGCTGATCCACGCCGTGCGGGACCTCAACGCCATGTCCGGGCCGGGGGGGCGGCGGATCACGACGGTGGCGCTGCACACGGAGGGCGAGCGGTCGGCGATGTTCGTTCGCGAGGCCGATGAGGCCCACGACATCGGCCCGGCGTCGTTGCGCCCCTACCTCGACCACGCCGTGCTCGAGCGGGCGCTGGTGGAGACCGGGGTGGATGCCGCGTGGGTCGGCTGGGGTTTCGTGGCGGAGGACCCCGCATTCGCCGAGCTCTGTGCTCGCATCGGGGTCACCTTCATCGGCCCCAGCCCGGACGCGATGCGAGCACTGGGCGACAAGATCGGCTCGAAGATCATCGCTGAGGAGGTCGGGGTCCCGGTGGCCCCGTGGAGCGGGGGTGGGGTCGACACGCTCGAGGACGCCACGGAAGCGGCCAACCGGATCGGCTACCCCCTGATGCTCAAGGCCACCGCGGGTGGCGGCGGTCGCGGCATCCGGATGGTGGCCTCGGACGCAGACCTGGCGGACGCCTACTCGCGAACCCGGGATGAGGCCGAGCGAGCCTTCGGCTCCGGTGTGGTCTTCCTCGAGAAGCTCGTGACCGGAGCGCGCCACGTCGAGGTGCAGGTCATCGCCGACGGCCAGGGCACCGCCTGGGCCATCGGGGTGCGCGACTGCTCGGTGCAGCGCCGCAACCAGAAGGTCATCGAGGAGTCCGCGTCGCCCGTGCTGGATGCCGAGCAGGTGGCCGAGCTGAAGGCCTCGGCCGAGCGGCTCGCCGTGGCTGTCGGGTATGCCGGTGCCGGCACCGTGGAGTTCCTCTACCACCCCGTCGACCGCTTCTTCGCCTTCCTCGAGGTCAACACCCGGCTGCAGGTCGAGCACCCCATCACCGAGTCCGTCACCCAGACCGACCTGGTGCGCCTTCAGATCCACGTCGCCGATGGGGGACGCCTCGAGGGGGAGCGACCGGTCGAGTCCGGGCACGCGATCGAGGCCCGGCTCAACGCCGAGGACCCCGACCGGGACTTCGCGCCCGCTCCGGGTCGCATCGCACACCTCGAGCTTCCGGCGGGGCCGGGAATCCGGGTTGACACCGGTGTGGCAGAAGGGGACTCGATCCCCGCCGACTTCGACTCGATGATCGCGAAGATCATCGCGCACGGCAGGGACCGCGACGAGGCGTTGGGCCGCCTGCGCCGTGCCGTGGCCGAGACGACGGTCGTCATCGAAGGGGGAGCCACCAACAAGTCCTTCATCCTCGAGCTGCTCGACCAGCCCGAGGTCATCGACGGTTCCGCAGACACGGGGTGGATCGACCGGGTGCGTGCCGAGGGGCGCCTCGTGACCCGCAAGCACTCCGGCGTCGCGCTGGTCACCGCCGGCATCGAGGCCTACGAGGAGGCCGAGGCGATCGAGCGCACCCGGCTGCTGGAGACGGCCCGAGGTGGCCGCCCCCAGGTGCAGCACGACATCGGGCGGGCCGTCGACCTCAAGCTGCGCGGCACGGCATACAAGGTCACCGTGTTCCGCACCGGGCCGTCCAGGTTCCGGGTGGGGGTGGCGGACCCGACCGGCGAGACCGTCACCGTCCATGCCGACCTCGATCGGATCGGCTCCTATGCCAGCAGGATCCGGGTCGCCGGGCGCACCCACCGCCTCATCACCGCGAGCCACGGCCCTGTCCAGCTCGTCGAGGTGGACGGGGTGACCCACCGGGTCAGCCGGGACGAGGGTGGGGTGCTCCGCTCGCCCGCGCCAGCCCTGGTGGTCGCGACCCCGGTCGCCGTCGGCGACGTCGTGGCGTCGGGCGCGCCCGTGCTCGTGCTCGAGAGCATGAAGATGGAGACGGTGCTGCCCGCACCGTTCGCGGCGCGGGTGAAGGAGCTCCTCGTCGCCACCGGGAGCCAGGTCGAGACCGGCGCGGCCCTGGTGCGGCTCGAGCCGACCGCTGAGGAGGGAGACGAGGTCGAGGAGGAGCAGGGCTCCCACGTCGACCTCGACCTGCCTGCCGCACCCACCGACGGCGATGCGGCACGTCGTGCCACCCGCGGCCTGGCCGACCTCTCGGCCATGCTCCTGGGCTACGACCTCGACCCGCGTGACGAGACGGGCGCGCTCAACGACTACCTCGCCGCGAGGGACGAGCTCGCGGCCGGCGGCCGACCTCCCCTGGAGGACGAGCTCGACCTGCTGTCAGTTCTGGCGGACTTCGCCGAGCTGAGCCGCAACCGCCCCGTCGGCGAGGAAGCGCACCTGGAGAACCGGGTGCACAGTCCCCGTGAGCACTTCCACACCTACCTCCAGACCCTCGACACCGACCGCGGGGGCCTGCCCGCAGACTTCATCGGCCGCCTCGAGAGGGTGCTGCGTCACTACGGCGTCGCGGATACCGAGCGCACCTCGTCGTTGGAGGGGGCCGTCTTCCGGGTGTTCCTCTCCCAGCAGCGATCTGCGCCCGAGACGACGATGGCGGCGACGATCCTGCAGCGCTGGCTCGTCGAGCCCGCTCCCGAGCCGCCGGTGGATGGCGTCGTGCGCGAGCTGCTCGACCGGCTCGTCACGGTCACCCAGCTGCGCTTCCCCCTCGTGGGTGACCTTGCGCGCAGCGTGCGCTTCCGGTGGTTCGACCAGCCGCTCGTCGACGCCGACCGGGCGCTGGTCCTCGACACGGTCGGCGACGAGCTCGCCGAGATCGACAGGCTCCCTGAGGGCGAGGAACGCAGCCGCCGGGTCGACGCCCTCGCCGCGATCCCGGAGCGGATCGTGCGGTTCCTCGGCGAGCGCCTGCGCGCGGGGGTGCCCGAGACCGAGCCCATGCTCGCCGTGCTGGTGAAGCGGCACTACCGCGAATACGAGCTGACCGGGCTGTGGGAGGGCACCAAGGACGGTCGAGCCGTCGCCACTGCCGGATACGTGCTGGATGACCGCCCCACGCAGCTGGTGACCACGTGCGCCGAGATCGAGGAGCTCGACTCCGGCAGCCCCCTCGCAGACCTGCTCTCCGACCTCGTCGCGCGGCGGCCGGCCGGCAGCGAGGCAGTGGTCGACCTCTACGTGAACTGGCCCGACCAGCCGGAAGGAGTGGAGGAGGCCTCCGCCGTGCTGGCCGCTCGGCTCGCCCGGATGCCGTTCGTCCCCGGGGTGCGCCGGGTCGCCGTGGGTGTGGTGCCGGGCGAGGGCAGGGAGGTCGGCTACTTCACCTTCCGCCCGCAGGAGGGCGCCACCGTGGTGGAGGACTTCCTCGTGCGCGGGGTGCACCCGATGGTTGGGCGCCGGCTGAACCTCTGGCGGCTCCGTGACTTCGACCTGACTCGGCTGGAGGCGCCGGAGGACGTGCTGCTGCTGCACGCAGTCGCCCGGGCGAACAGCCAGGACCAGCGACTCGTCGCCCTGGCACAGGTGCGCCAGCTCGTCGTGGTCCGGGATGAGGCGGGCCGGGTCACCGCACTTCCGCACGTGGAACAGGCGCTCGCGAACTGTCTGGAGGCGGTGCGCCGGGCGCGCACCGGCCTCGGTGGGGGCACCCGCCTGGACATGAACCACGTGTGGCTCCACATCTGGCCACCCGTCGAGGGTGATCTCGACCAGCTGACCGCGCTGCGCGACAAGGTCGCGCCGATGACTGCCGGTGCCGGCATCGAGGAGGTCCGGGTCGAAGGGGCCATCGCCGCTGACGACGTGCTGGTGCCGATCTGCGCCCGCTTCTCCTACCAGCCCGGTTCTGGGGTCACCTTCACCGTCGAGGCCCCGCCCACGGAGCGGCTGGCGCCCTTGGACGCCTATGCGGAGAAGGTCGTCCGGGCGCGACGTCGCGGCCTGGTCTATCCCTACGAGCTCGTCGCGATGCTCTCGGCGTCGGGTGGCGAAGCGGTGGAGTACGACCTGGACGACACCGGGCGCCTCGTGCCGGTGGACCGGCCTTACGGACAGAACACTGCCGGGATCATCTGTGGCGTTGTGACGACGCTGACCGACCTGCACCCGGAGGGCGTCACCCGGGTGCTGCTGTGCGGCGACCCGTTGCGCTCCCTGGGTGCCGTCGCTGAGCAGGAGTGCCGGCGGGTCATCGCGGCCCTCGACCTCGCCGCCGAGCTGGGGCTCCCCGTCGAGTGGTTCGCGCTCTCTGCCGGTGCGCGCATCTCGATGGACTCCGGCACCGAGAACATGGACTGGGTCGCCAAGGCCCTCAAGCGGATCATCGAGTTCACCCAGGACGGCGGGGAGATCAACATCGTGGTGGCGGGCATCAACGTCGGGGCCCAGCCCTACTGGAACGCCGAGGCGACGATGCTCATGCACACCAAGGGCGTCCTCATCATGACCCCGGACTCGGCGATGGTGCTCACCGGCAAGCAGTCCCTGGACTTCTCCGGCGGTGTCTCGGCCGAGGACAACTTCGGCATCGGCGGATACGACCGTGTCATGGGCCCCAATGGACAGGCGCAGTACTGGGCCAAGGACCTGGTCGACGCGTACGGCATCCTGCTGGCGCACTACGAGCACACCTGGGTCGCACCCGGTGAGAGCGGACCGCGGCGGGCGCCCTCGAGCGACCCCCACGACCGCGACGTCACGACCTACCCGCACGTCATGGAGGGCAGTGACTTCACGAGCGTCGGCGACATCTTCTCCTCCGCCACCAACCCCGACCGCAAGAAGGCCTTCGACATCCGCACGGTCATGCGTGCCGTGGCCGACCAGGACCACGCGAGCATGGAGCGGTGGGCCGGCATGGCCGACGCGGAGACGGCCGTCGTGCTCGATGCCCGGCTCGGCGGCATCCCCGTCTGCCTGCTCGGCATCGAGTCCCGCTCGGTGCCGCGCCGCGGGTTCCCTCCCACCGACGGACCCGACACCTACACGGCGGGCACGCTCTTTCCCCGCTCCTCGAAGAAGGCGGCTCGGGCGATCAACGCCGCGAGCGGCAACCGTCCCCTCGTCGTGCTCGCCAACCTCTCCGGGTTCGACGGGTCACCGGACTCCATGCGCAGCCTGCAGCTCGAGTACGGCGCGGAGATCGGCCGGGCCATCGTCAACTTCGACGGCCCGATCGTCTTCGTCGTCATCTCGCGCTACCACGGTGGGGCGTTCGTCGTCTTCTCCAAGGCGCTCAACCCGCAGATGACGGTGCTCGCGATCGAAGGGTCCTTCGCGTCGGTGATCGGCGGCGCCCCGGCGGCGGCGGTCGTCTTCGCTCGAGACGTCGACGCCCGCACGGCCGCGGACCCGCGGGTCACCGACCTCCAGGGTCGCCTCGCGGATGCCGGGGACGGCGCACGGGCCGTGCTGGCGACGGAGCTCGCGGAGGTGCGCACCGCGGTGCGCTCGGAGATGCTGGGCAAGGTCGCCACGGAGTTCGACCGTGTGCACGACATCCACCGCGCGGTGGATGTCGGGTCCGTCGACGCCGTCATCGCAGCCGCAGAGCTGCGGCCTGCGATCATCGCGGCACTGGACCCGCAGGGCTGAGCGCCGAGCGGGTGGGCGGTCCGCCGGGCCGCCCACCCACGCCTAGGATCGGGTCCATGAAGGTCCTCTCCGCCGTCGCCTGGCCGTATGCCAACGGTCCTCGCCACCTCGGGCACGTTGCCGGTTTCGGCGTGCCCTCCGACGTCTTCAGCCGCTTCATGCGGATGGCCGGGCACGACGTGCTCATGGTCAGTGGCTCCGACGAGCACGGCACGCCGATCCTGGTCCTCGCGGACCAGGCGGGGGTCAGCCCGCGTGAGCTGGTCGACACCAACCACGCCGTCATCGCGGCCGAGCTCACCGACCTCGGGTGCTCCTACGACCTCTACACCCGCACCACCACCGCGAACCACTACGCCGTGGCCCAGGAGCTGTTCACCCAGGTCTGGAAGAACGGCTACATGGTCGAGCAGAGCACCCAGGGCGCGATCTCGCCGTCGACCGGGCGAACCCTGCCCGACCGCTACATCGAGGGCACCTGTCCGATCTGCGGCTACGGCGAGGCTCGCGGCGACCAGTGCGACAACTGCGGCAACCAGCTCGACCCGACCGACCTCATCGAGCCCCGGTCCCGGATCAACGGCGAGACACCACAGTTCGTGCAGACGCAGCACTTCCTGCTCGACCTCCCCGCACTCGCGGACGCCTTGGGGGAGTGGCTCGAGGAGCGTGAGCGCTCGGGCACGTGGCGGCCCAACGTCATCAAGTTCAGCCGCAACATCCTCGATGAGATCAGGCCGCGCGCGATGACGCGTGACATCGACTGGGGCATCCCGGTGCCGCTCGACGGGTGGCGCGACAACCCGACCAAGCGGCTCTACGTCTGGTTCGACGCGGTCGTGGGCTACCTCTCCGGGTCGATCGAGTGGGCCCGACGGGTGGGGGAGCCCGAGCGCTGGCGGGAGTGGTGGAACGACCCGGAGGCCGTCTCCTACTACTTCATGGGCAAGGACAACATCACCTTCCACTCCCAGATCTGGCCGGCGGAGCTCCTCGGGTATGCCGGGAAGGGGTCCCGTGGTGGCGAGCCGGGCGTCTTCGGGGAGCTGACCCTGCCCACGGAGGTCGTCTCCAGCGAGTACCTCACGATGGAGGGCCGCCAGTTCTCCACGTCACGGGGCTACACGATCCTGGTTCGCGACGTCCTGGACCGCTACGGCCCCGACGGCCTCCGGTACTTCATCTGCGCTGCCGGCCCGGAGAACGCCGACGCCAACTTCACCTGGCGCGAGTTCGTGCAGCGCAACAACTCCGAGCTCGTCGCGGGCTGGGGCAACCTCGTCTCGCGCACTGCAGCGATGGTCGCCAAGAACTTCGGCGAGATCCCGGAGCCGGGCGTGCTGGAGCCGATCGACGAGGAGATCCGGGCGATCGTCCTCGCGGGTTTCGCAGGGGTCGGCGACCTGCTGGGGAGGCACCGCCAGAAGGCGGCCATCGCGGAGGCGATGCGCGTCGTCGGCGAGGTCAACGCCTACGTCTCGCGCACCGAGCCCTTCAAGCTCAAGGGCGCGGACGAGCGCGAGCGTCTGGCGACGGTGCTCCACACGTTGGTGCAGTGCGTCTCCGACCTCAACACGATCATGGCTCCGTTCGTGCCGCACGCCTCCAACCGGGTTCACACCGTGCTGGGCGGACAGGGTGAGCTCGTCCCCATGCCGCGGCTGGAGACCGTGCCCGGCCTGGATGCCGGTGACGAGGGTCGGAGCTACCCGATCATCACCGGTGACTACTCCGCGACGCCGAGGTGGGCCTCCACGCCCGTGCTCGTCGGCACGCCGATCAGCAAGCCCGCGCCGGTCTTCACCAAGCTCGACGAGTCCGTCGTCGAGGAGGAGCTGGCGCGAGCGGGACAGGGCTGAGGCCGGTGTCGGCCCAGCCCGGTCGGCGCGGTGTGCCCGAGCTGCCGGACCCGCTGCCGGTCCCTGTCGTCGACAACCACACCCACCTCGACATCAGCCGCGATGGCGAGTCCACGTCCGTCGAGGGCATCGCCGAGCCGCTACGCGTCGCCGCCTCGGTAGGGGTGGACCGGGTCGTGCAGATCGGGTGCGACCCTGTGGGCGCCCGGTTCGCCGTGCGGGCGGCAGAGCGGCATCCCAGTGTACTGGCAGGAGTTGCCCTGCACCCCAACGAAGTTCCCGGGCTCGTTGAGGACGGTGGCTTCGAGACGGCATTCGCCGAGATCGAGGCCTTGGCGACCCACCCGCGGGTGCGAGTCGTCGGGGAGACCGGGCTGGACTACTTCCGCACCGGCCCTGACGGCGTGCCGGCGCAGCAGGCGTCCTTCCGCCGGCACATCGACCTCGCCAAGCGGCTCGACCTCACCCTGCAGATCCACGACCGGGACAGCCACGAGGACGTGTTGCGGGTGCTGGAGGAGGAGGGGGCGCCGGAGCGCACGGTGATGCACTGCTTCTCCGGGGACCTCGCGATGGCGCAGGAGTGCATCCGGCGCGGCTACCACCTCTCCTTCAGCGGCACGCTCACGTTCAAGGGCTCGGGCGGTCTGCGCGATGCCCTCGCCGTGACCCCGCTCGAGCTCCTCCAGGTGGAGACCGATGCCCCCTACCTCACGCCCCACCCTTGGCGCGGAGCGAGCAACGCCCCCGCCCTGGTGCCGCTCACGGTCCGGGCGATGGCCGAGGTGCTCGGGGTGGCGGTCCCGACCCTGTGCTCGACCCTCAGCGACACCGCCGAGCGGCTCTACGGCCCCTGGTGACGTGGATCTCGTCATCCATGTGACTCATGAGGCCAGTGTGTCCAATGAGGCACGCCACCTGAGAGAACGTCGTTACCAAAATTTGACCTGACGTGAATCCCTCCTGCACTGTGGAGCCAAAGGCCGGGGCTGGTGTGCCTCGGACGTCCGCGTGAGAACGAGCCCTGCCAGTGCAGCCGGGGTGACGTGACACGCACGCCCCGACCCTGTCGGGCCACGGCGTCCGGCATCGGTGCCCGGGAAGCACGACCACTGGAGCACTCTTGCTGTTGTCTCGCCCCCTCCGTTACGCCGCCCATGGTGCGGCAGCCCTCGTCGTCGTCGCCGGATCGGTCGGTGTGGCGCACTATGACAAGTCGGTCGACATCTCCGTCGACGGGAAGCCGGCGTCAATCCACGTCTTCGGGTCCACCGTCGCTGACGCCCTCGCCAAGCAGGGCATCACGCTCGGGGAGCACGACGTCGTCGTGCCGTCGGCGCAGAGCGCGATCAGTGACGGCGACCGTATCTCGGTCCGTTACGGGCGCAAGCTCACCGTGACGGTCGACGGGGTGACCCAGGCGTACTGGACGACGGCCACCACGGTCGACGCTGCGCTGAAGGACCTCGACATCAGGGCCGACGGGGCCGTGCTGTCGGCCTCACGCTCGCAGCCGCTGGGCCGTCAGGGTCTCGCGCTCGACGTGACGATGCCCAAGAAGGTCACACTCACCGCAGACGGCAAGACCCGCACGATCACCTCGGTGAGCCCTCTGGTGTCCGACCTGCTCCTCGATGCAGACGTCAGCACCGCGGCCATCGACATCGTCGAGCCCGGGCTGCAGACTCCGGTCACCGAGGGAATGAAGGTGATCGTCAAGCGAGTCGTCGTGAAGAAGGACACGGTCTCCGAGGCCATCGGCTTCACGACGAGCACGAAGAAGGACTCCTCGCTGTACGTCGGGACGTCCAAGACCGTGACGAGCGGCAAGAAGGGTGAGAAGACCATCTCGCGTGAGCTGACCTACGTCGACGGCAAGGTCACCAAGACCAAGGTCGTCTCGGAGAAGGTCCTCGCCAAGCCCCGCAACGCCGTCGTGGCCGTGGGCAGCAAGGCCCGCCCGAAGGCGATCACGTCCTCGCCGAAGTCGTCCTCCTCGACGAGCAGCACGCGCTCGGCCGGCAACACCTCCGGAGCCGGGATCAACCTGGCCAACTCGGCCATGTGGGACCGCATCGCCAAGTGTGAGTCCGGTGGCAACTGGTCGATCAACACCGGCAACGGCTACTACGGCGGTCTGCAGTTCGACCGCGGCTCCTGGCTGGCCAACGGTGGCGCCGACTTCGCCTCCCGCGCCGACCTCGCCTCGCGCGCCCAGCAGATCACGGTCGCCAACCGCTACTACGCCAAGGCAGGCCTGGGTCCCTGGGGCTGCGCGCACGCCGCCTGACCCGCTGGCAAAGTCGGGGGTGACCCCGAAAACCCCGCCGAGACACGAGAGGACTTCTCGTGCTCGGCGGGGTTTCCCGTGTCTGGCCGGATGCCGGCGCTGGCTAGGGTGAGCCCATGACCCCGGATGCCGTTGCGCTGCTCGGCGCGGGGGAGGTGCGCGAGATCGCCCAGCGGCTCGGCATCCGGCCCACCAAGCACTGGGGGCAGAACTTCGTGGTCGACGGGAACACCGTCCGCCGCATCGTGCGTGTCTCAGGAGTCGATGAGCACGACAGCGTGGTGGAGATCGGGCCCGGGCTCGGCTCCCTCACCCTGGCACTGCTCCCCGCGGTCGGCCACGTCACCGCGATCGAGGTCGACCCCGTCCTGGCCGGCGAGCTGGCGCGCACCGTCCTGGCCAAGGCGCCCGCCCTCGCCGCGCGCCTCGAGGTGCTCCATGCAGACGCGCTCGGTGTGACCGAGCTGCCCGGACCTCCACCCACGGCGCTGGTCGCCAACCTGCCCTACAACGTCTCGGTGCCGGTGGTGCTGCGCTTCCTCGAGCTCTTCCCCAGCCTGGAGCGGCTCCTCGTCATGGTCCAGCTCGAGGTGGCCGAGCGCCTCGCGGCGCCACCCGGGTCGCGCACCTACGGGGTGCCCAGCGTCAAGGCTGCCTGGTATGCCGATGTCCGCCTCGCCGGGACCGTCCCGCGCAGCGTGTTCTGGCCGGTCCCCAACGTCGACTCGGGCCTGGTCTCCCTCACCCGTCGCCAGCCGCCTGACACCACAGCGGGCCGGGCTGCGGTGTTCTCGTGCATCGACGCGGCCTTCGCCCAGCGGCGCAAGACGCTCCGGGCGGCTCTCGCGACGTGGGCCGGCTCGCCTGCCGCAGCCGAGGTCGCACTGCTCGCGGCGGGGGTCGACCCGCGCACCCGGGGGGAGCAGCTCGACGTCGCAGCCTTCGCGGCCATCACGGCCGCTCGGCCTGACTAGGGTGAGGCCATGACCAGCGCCCCGCTCGTTCCCGAGCCCGTCACGGCGCGCGTCCCGGCGAAGATCAACCTCGAGCTCGCCGTCGGCCCCCGCCGGCACGACGGCTACCACTCCCTCTCGACGGTCTTCCAGGCGGTCAGCCTCTACGACGACGTGACCGTCGCGGAGTCCCGCGAGTGGGGCGTCAGCGTCAGCGGTCCGCTCGCGGCCGGGGTGCCGACCGACGACGACAACATCGCGCTGCGCGCGGCGCGCCTCCTGGGGCAGCGCCACGAGGCCGACCCGGTCCACGTGAGCATCCGCAAGGGCATTCCGGTGGCAGGCGGCATGGCCGGTGGGTCGGCCGACGCTGCGGCGACCCTGGTCGCACTGGACCATCTCTGGGGCCTCGGCCTGGACCGTGACGAGCTCGAGGAGCTGGCGAGCGTCCTCGGCAGCGATGTGCCCTTCCTCGTCGCGGGTGGCACGGCGATGGGCAGCGGTCGCGGTGAGCTCCTGGCTCCGGTCCTCGCGCGGGGCAGCTATCACTGGGTGCTCGCCCTCTCTGACGGCGGCCTCTCCACCCCTGCCGTGTATGCCGAGTGCGATCGGCTGCGGGGCGACGCGCCGGTTCCGGAGCCGGTCGCGAACCCGGCACTGATGAGCGCCCTGCGCACGGGGGAGCCGCGCGAGCTGGGGCCGCAGCTCTCCAACGACCTGCAGGACGCAGCCCTGTCCCTGCGACCCGACCTTCGCGACGTGCTGTCCTCCGGGATGGAGTACGGCGCGCTGGCGGGCATCGTGTCGGGCTCAGGACCGACCGTTGCCTTCCTCGTGGAGGACAACGAGGCGGGCATCGACCTGGCGGTCGCCCTCACCGCGAGCGGGGTCGTCCGCGACGTCCGCCGGGCCAACGGGCCGGTGCACGGTGCCCACGTGATCCACCACCGGATCGACTAGTGGTCAACCTCATCTCGGTCGAGGCCGCGTCGCTGGCCCTCGGCACCGCGCAGGTGCTCGACGCCCTCTCCCTCGGCGTGGCCGGCGGTGACCGCATCGGAGTCGTCGGTCGCAACGGTGGCGGCAAGACGACCCTGCTGCGGGTGCTCGAGGGCTCCCGCGAGGTCGACTCGGGCCGGGTGGCCCGCATTGGCGGGTTGACCATCGGCGTGCTGACCCAGGACGACACCCTGGACCCTGCGGCCACGGTGGGTCATGTCGTGCTCGGCGACCTGGCCGAGCACGTCTGGGCCTCCGACGCGCGGATCCGGTCGGTGCTCGAGGGGCTGCTGGGTGGCTCTGACGCCCCGGCGGTGGGGGGCATGTCCGCTCTGGTCGGGCCGCTCTCGGGAGGGGAGCGACGCCGGGTCGCGCTCGCAGCCCTGCTGGTCTCCGGCCCGGACCTCCTGCTCCTGGACGAGCCGACCAACCACCTCGACGTCGAGGGCGTGGACTGGCTCGCGAAGCACCTCGTCACCAAGCACTCCTCCGCCTCCAACGCGGTGGTCGCGATCACCCACGACCGCTGGTTCCTCGATGCGATGGCCACCACCACGTGGGAGGTCGACAGCGGGAGCGTTCACGCCTACGACGGCGGCTACGCGGCATACGTGCTGGCCCGGGCCGAGCGCGAACGGATGGCCGGCGTCCTTGCCGAGCGGCGCGACAACCTGCTCCGCAAGGAGCTCGCGTGGCTGCGCCGGGGCCCGCCGGCGCGCACGAGCAAGCCCAAGTTCCGCATCGACGCGGCCAACGCGCTGATCTCGGACGAGCCACCGGCACGTGATGACGTCGAGCTCGTCGGCTTTGCCACGAGCCGGCTCGGCAAGGACGTCGTGGACCTGCTCGACGTGACCGTCACGCTCGGCGACCGGGTGCTGCTCGAGCGGATCACCTGGCGTCTGGCACCGGGTGACCGGGTGGGGATCGTCGGGGTCAACGGCGCCGGCAAGTCCACGCTGCTGCGCGCGGTCGCCGGTGAGGTGCCCCTGGCGTCAGGCAAGCGCAAGCAGGGGATCACGGTGAAGCTCGCGTTCCTCTCCCAAGAGGTGCGCGAGCTGGAGAAGTGGGCCGACCGCCGGGTCATCGAGGCGGTCGAGGACGTGCGCACGGTCGTGCGGCTCGGGAGGAAGGAGCTCAGCGCCTCCCAGCTGGCGAAGCGTCTCGGGTTCACCGGTGCCCGCCAGCAGACCCGGGTGGGTGACCTCTCCGGTGGCGAGCGGCGTCGGCTGCAGCTGACCCGCCTGCTCATGGACGAGCCCAACGTGCTGCTCCTCGATGAGCCCACCAACGATCTCGACATCGACACGCTCACTTCCCTGGAAGACCTCCTGGACGGGTGGCCCGGAACCCTGCTCGTCGTCTCCCACGACCGCTACCTGCTGGAGCGGGTGTGTGACCGCCAGGTCGCGCTCCTGGGCGATGGAGCGGTACGGGACCTGCCCGGTGGGGTGGAGCAGTACCTCGAGCTCAGGGCTGCTTCCCCGGCAGGTCGCGGGGGTCGCGGTGGCAGCGCTGGTGGGCCGCCTTCGGGTCCGGCGGCGACGGGTTCTGCTGGGGGGGTCGCCCCGTCGGTGGCGCGCGAGGCCCGCAAGACGATGGCTCGCGTGGAGAAGCAGCTGGCGCGGTTGGCGACACGTGAGGACCGGGTGCACACCGACATGGCCGGGTCCGCCACCGACCACGAACGGGTCCTGGCGCTCAACCGTGAGCTGCGCGAGATCGTCGACGAGCGAGAGGGGTTGGAGCTGGACTGGCTGGAGGCCGCCGAGATCGTGGGCTGAACGGTCCGAGCAGGTGACCCTCGGGTCAGGCCCCGGCCTCGAACGGTTGGAGCAGCGCGCGCAGCTGTGCGGCCAGCCGCTCCCGCTCCACCGGGTCCAGGTCTGCCAGCAGCTCGTGCTCGTGCGCCAGCAGGTCGGACATCGCGGCGTCGACGACGGCCATCCCGTCGGGCGTCAGCCGCACCAATACCCCGCGCCGGTCGCCGGGGTCGGGGTGTCGCCCCACCAGGCCCCGGGTGGCCAGCCGGTCGACCCGGTTGGTCATGGTGCCGCTCGTGACGAGGGTCTGGGTGACGAGCTGCCCCGGGCTCAGCTCGTAAGGGGGGCCGGCCCGTCGCAGCGCGGACAGGACGTCGAACTCCCACCCGTCGAGGGCGTGCACGGCGAAGGCGGCGCCCCGCGCGAGGTCGAGCCGGCGGGCGAGCCGTGACACCCGCGAGAGCACCTCGAGCGGAGTGACGTCGAGGTCGGGTCGCTCCCTGCGCCACGCGGAGACGATACGGTCGACATCGTCAGCGGGCATGCGGGCGACTGTACTCCGACGTCAAGTTTCTTGACATCGAGACAGGCTGCCCTCGGCCGGTGGTGTGATGATCGCGACCAGGGGCCTCCCGGGTCGCCCGACAGCCAGGAGATGTCCATGAGCGAGCACGACAGCTGGAACCCCACGGCATACGCGCGGTTCTCCGGCGAGCGCAGCCGCCCGTTCGGCGACCTCGTGGCCCAGGTTCACGCAGATGACCCGACACTGGTCGTGGACCTCGGCTGCGGTCACGGCCCCGCCACCTTGAGCCTCGCGCAGCTGTGGCCCGGGGCGCGGGTCGTCGGGGTCGACGCGGCGGAGTCGATGCTGGAGGCCGCCCGCCGGCTCGACACCGACGGGCGCGTGGAGTGGGTGCAGGCCGACCTGCGTGAGTGGGACCCCGTCTCCCTCGGCCAGGCCCCCGACGTCATCGTCACCAACTCCACGCTCCAGTGGGTCCCCGGGCACCTCGAGCTGATCGATGCCTGGGTGGGCGCGCTCGCAGAGGGCGGGTGGCTGGCCATCCAGGTCCCCGGCAACTTCGACGCCCCGAGCCATGCGCTGATGCGCGAGACCGCTGAGGGGCACGAACGTTCCGGTGAGCTCACCGCCGCCCTGGACCTGCCTGCCGTCGGCGAACCGTCCACCTACCTGCGCTACCTCACCCGCCTGGGCTGCGCGGTCGACGCATGGGAGACCACCTACCTCCATGTTCTCCAGGAGAGCGGCGAGGGCGACGACCCGGTGCTGGAGTGGGTGATCGCGACCGGGCTGCGTCCGGTGCTGGACATCCTCCAGGACGAGGACGAGCGCACCGCCTTCCTGCAGCCGTATGCCGCTGCGCTGGCGCAGGCGTACCCCCGCACT
Organism: Ornithinibacter sp.; assembly: GCA_039915055.1. GTDB lineage: Bacteria > Actinomycetota > Actinomycetes > Actinomycetales > Dermatophilaceae > Fodinibacter. The sequence continues at coordinate 11,576 of JBDSNZ010000208.1, read as the reverse complement.
GCGGGTGGGGTGCTGTTCCCGTTCCGGAGGGTCTTCGCCGTCGCCCACAAGCAGGCCGGCGCGCGGGGGTGATCCCGGCGCGACAGGGCGGGGCAGGTCACAGCGCCCGGGGTGGCTGCCGGTCAGGCGTCCGCGGCGGTCAGCGTGGGCTTGGCCTCCAGTCCGCTCAGACCGTTCCACGCAAGGTTGACGACGTGAGCCGCGACCTCGTGCTTCTTGAACTTGCGTGAGTCCAACCACCACTGGCCCGTGAGCGCGATCATGCCGACGAGCATCTGCGCATACATCGGTGCAGCTTTCGGGTCGAGCTTGTGGCGCTTGAAGGCGGCCACGAGGATGTGCTCGACCTGGCTGGCGATGTCAGACATCAGGCTCGCGAAGGAACCCGTCGCCTGGCCGGCCGGGCTGTCCCGCACGAGGATCCGGAACCCGTCGGTCGAGGTCTCGACGTAGTCGAGCAGCGCCATGGCGGCTCGTTCGATGATCTCGCGCGAACTGCCACCCGACGCCAGTGCGCCTTGGACAGCGGCGAGGAGCGCCTCGATCTCACGGTCGACGACCACGGCATACAAGCCTTCCTTGCCGCCGAAGTGCTCGTACACCACCGGTTTGGAGACTCCGGCGGACGCCGCGATCTCCTCGACCGTCGCTCCCTCGAAGCCACGGTCCGCAAAGTGCTTGCGCCCGATCCCGATGAGCTGCTCCCGCCGCTCGCGGCCGGTCATTCGCGACCTTGCGGCCCTGGCCTTCTTGACGTCCGATTCATCGCTCACCCCGCCAGTCTGCCCGTGCTCGGTCCTCCCCCGTCCCGCCGGGGCGGGAAGGGATGGAGTGAGAAGCCTGGCAGGCCGCGGGTCGACTACCCTCGTGCGGTATGCCGCCCGCTCACCGCGGGTGGCGGTCCCCGGTTGGTCTGCTGGCAGGGCCCGCCTGACTTTGAATCAGGACAAGCGACGTAGGTTCGATTCCTACCCGGGGAGCCTGTCGTTAGCCCGCTGCCCTGCGAGAACGCAGTCAGCGGGTTTTTTCGTGCATCAACCGTGCGAGAACGTGGCCCGATGCGACCGTAGAACGGCGCCCGCGACGTGTGCGCGTCCGGGGCCAGACGAAGAGCCGTGGGGGGTTAGACGTGAGACATCCTTCCGACCCCCGCCACCGTGGCGCAGCCCCGGCGCGGTGCGTTGTGAGTCCCCTAGAGACGCTCGTGGCAGTCCTCGCCCTGGGTGTCGTCATCTCGCTCATGCTCGACATCGCCGTGCTCATGTGGCGTTTCGCTGGCGATGCCTCCCGCTGACACGCCAGACATCTCAGCGGGTATCGACCTTGGACATGTCCAGGTGCGACAAGGGGATTCTGGGAAGCGTTCCGCAACGGAGTCTGAGACGGGGCTCGGAACTGAAACCCTCGGGCGGTGCCGCCGGAGGTCGCTCGCCTGGGCCGCTTCACCCACATGATGCCGAATAGCGCGTGGGCGTCGGGAGTGATGTCCGCGCTGGAGCCGCCACGCAGAAGATCGGAGGGGACGCACCTATATGTGCGTGGCCTCCGATCGTCTGCGTGTGACCTGATGCGGCGCCACGGGATGCCGGGGCGACGGGCGTGGCGCGCGCGTGCGGAGCACCCGTCCGGACCTGCCGCGATCCGGGTTGGGTGTACGTGGGTCAGGCGGAGCGGGAAAGCTCGTGCTCGACGGCCCGGCGGATCCAGGCCGAGACTGAGCGGTCGTCTGCTTCTGCGGCACGCTTGACGTTTTCGAGCAGGTCAGCCGGGAAGCGCACCGGTACAGGCGTGCTCAGCGGACTCTTGCGACGCCGAGCGGGCCCTTGGGGCTCCTGGTTGCGCGGCTCGGCGTAGAACTCGTACTCCTGCTCGGGCGTCATCTGCTTGGAGCTGTTGTCAGCACTCATCACGATCCCTTCGGTAGGTGGCGGCGAGGCCCGAAGATGCCTCGTAGCAGCCGATCGGTCGGCACTTGCCCGGATTGCCCGAGCGCGATGGGGCCAGCGGAACGATGAGAACTCGCCCTCCGACCTCGGCGAGCATCAGCCAGTGGGCCGGCGGCTTGGCCGGATAGAACAGCGGGCCGCTGTTCCACACGTCCATCACGTCCTCCAGCCCCAAGTGCGGATGCTTGAACAGGTGAGCCGCTTGCTGGTCGACCTCGAAGGGCTCTGCGTCAGCGAGCACATCGAGGTCGAACGGTTCACTCACTCACGAAGTGTATAACAAACGACTACGTCCGACCATGCCGCCGATCGGGCTACCCGTAGTGGTAGCGGCAGGCTGCAATGCGGACCTCTTGGCCGGCGAGTTTGTAGACCAGGCGGTGCTCGTCGGTGATGCGTCTGGACCAGTAGCCGGCGCAGTCGTGTTTGAGAGCCTCCGGCTTGCCGATGCCTTCATTGCCGTTGCGCTGGATATCTGCCAAGAGCACGTTGATCCGCTTCAGGACCCTGCGGTCCTGTGCCTGCCACCAGAGGTAGTCCAGCCAGGCGTTCTCGTCCCAGACGAGCAACACGTCAGACAGTTTCGATCATGTCGTGCGCCTCGCCGCGGCCGGCTTCGAGGCGCTCCATGGCATCCAGCAGGCGGCGCGCGTTGGCGGGCGAGCGCATCAGGTAGGCCGTCTCGCGCAGCGACTCGTAGTCCTCCAGGGACACGATGACCACCGGGTCATGGCCGGCGCGGGTGATGATGACCTCCTCGCGGTCGTTGGCGACGCCATCGAGCACCTCGGCGTACCGGGCGCGGGACTCGGTGTAGCTCATCGTCTTCATGTGACCTCCAGTACAGAAAACTGTACGTCACTCCGATGGTTCGCGCAATTCATGTGCCGACGCCGATTCACTGTCATGCTGCCGTCAGGCATGGGCATGCGCACCACGGCACGCTCTGGATGAGCGCGAATGTCTGACCGTGCGTCAGGACCGGATGAGGCGTACGCCGGTGGCGAGCAGCCGTACGAGGAAGGCGGCGAACCCCAGGAGCCCGACGAAGATCAGCGCCGAGCCGTCGGCGATGGCGAGAGTGCCGACCCCCGCGACGAGCAGCAGGCTCCCGCCCACCAGGCCCAGCAGGCGCTGCCACGCCGCAGTCAGCCCGCTCGCGTGCGCGGCGAGGGCGGCGCCGACGAAGGTGGCGCCGAGCATCGGCAGCGCCAGCGCGAAGGCCGCCGCGTGGACCTGCCAGACGAGCTCGAACGCGGGCGTCGGCTCGGTGAGCCCGTCGGCGGCGACCGCGAGCCCGACCTGCAGGACATTGACGAGCACGAAGGTGGCCGACAGCGTCGCGCCAGCGGCGACGGCGAGTCGCGACCAGTCGGCGCCCGCTGCGCCGCGCCGCTGCACGAGGCCGTGCAGGCCCGTCACGAACACGAGGAGCAGGGGCAAGTACACGGCCACCAGAGCGGACACGATCGCGACAGCGTCGCGGTTGGCGGCGTAGTACGCCAGAACGTCCTCGATCGGAGCGCCGTAGGACGGTGCGCCCGTTGCTGCGAAGACCGCGTTCTCTACCACCACCGACACTGCGAACGCGATCGCCGCGACGCCGACGAGCCGGCCTCGAAGGGACGCCCTGCGGGCTGGCGTGGTGTGCTCTCGTGCGGTGTGGGGTTGAGGCGTTCTCATCACAGCTCCTTGCCGTGGTCGGGTGACTCCTTCCACCGTCAGGGTTGCCGGCGGCGGGCACATCAGCCCCGGAGCCTGACCTGACCTGGCCGTTGGCACAGTGGTCCGGTTGTACTTTCGGCGGATACGCCGACGACGCGGGCTGCCTAGGCTGACTACGTGGCCATCGATGCGCTGCGCTCGCCATGGGTCGAAAACCGCCCCACCAAACCCCAGACAGCGGGCCGTGGGGGCGTACCGCCGCCCGTCACGAGCCGGCGCTGGTGGGCCCGCGTCGGACGTGGTCAACGGGTACCCCTCTCAACTGCAGGTGGGCCTAAGGGTTTACGCCATCGTGGCTACAGGGCGTTCCTCCTTCGCCAAGCCGCGGACTGGCATTTCGACCGCAACGTGCACACCACGATCGAGAGGAACCGCTGATGACCACCACCGCACCCGCTCTCACCGGCCCGACCCGACCGCACCACCTCGGGGCGCTGACGGCGGCGACCGCGCTGCTCGGCACCCTCGTGGTCCTGGTGCCGTTCCCGCTGGCCTCGGCGATGTCCGGGGGTCGCTACGGTGACCTGGACGCGTTGCGCGCCGGTGTCACCAACGGGTTCGTGCAGCTCTGGACCACAGGCGACGGCCAGCTGGACGAGCTCTCGGCGACCGCGGACTTCTGGGCGCACTTCCACATCGTGAAGGCGGCGCTGTCGACAGTGCTTCTCGTCGTGCTCTGCACTCTGCTCGCGAGAGCGTGGCGAGCCAGCACTGACGCCGGCAGCCGTGGTCGGCGATGGGGCCTCGCGGCTCTCGGCCTATCAGCCAGCGGACTGGCCGTGGTGTCGCTACTGGTCGTCGTCGCCAACCTCCAGGGTGCAGTCGCTCCGCTGTCATCGGTGCTCGGGGTGCTCTCGTTCGCAGAACCGAGCGGCCCACTGGAACCAGTGCTGGAACAGGCGCGGCAGGTGGTCCGAAGCGGTGCTTCGACGCCGGCGGCGGAGGTGCTGCGCGCCGACTTCGTGCGCTACCACACGGTGATGGCGGTGCTGGGAACCGCTGTGACCTTGGCGCTGATCGGCGGCGCGGTGGCGCTGTGGCGCCGGCACAGGGAGACGGCCCGGACCCAGCAATCATGGCGGCGGCTGCTCGCCGCGGGAAGCACAGGAATGCTGCTACTCGCCGTGGCCTTCGCCCTCGTCACTGCGGCGAACATCTCGACGGCCACCCATCCCTCCGTCGCGCTTCTTGGTTTCCTCGCCGGGGGCCCCTGACACCCCGCACCTGCGGCGGCAGCTTGCCGGCGCGGCTTCGAGGGGCCTGTCGGTCCGCGCCCGCTGTCATGCTCAGGAAACGTCCTGTCCTGCCGCTCATGGCAGGTTCGACGAGGACACGCAGCATGGATGTCGCCGGGTCCTGAGCGTCATCAAGGCAAGGTTTGCAGGTGCCCTTGCCTCTGGTGTCTTACAAATAGTGTTACATTCGTGATATGTCTCAGACGATCACGTTCCGCCCCGACAAAGACGCCGAGCGCGCCCTAGCAGTCCTCACCGCTGACGGCACTGCAGTGTCAGCCGCTGTCCGCGCTGCCTTGATCGACGCTGCGCGCGGCCGGGCACAAGAACGACTGCGTGCCGAAGCCGAAGCCCTCGCCGCGGATCCCGCCGACCGGGCCGAAGCTGCCCAGGTGCTTCGGGACATGGAGACCCTGCGTGCGTGGTGACGTCCACCGGCTCAAGGCGCCGCGCGGCAGCCGCGGTCACGAGCAATCCGGTCCACGTTTCGCCGTCATCGTTCAGTCGGACTCGCTTCCGCTGTCGACCCTGATCGTGGCCCCCACCTCGACGTCATCGCGAACGGCGAGTTTCCGCCCCGAGGTGACCATTGCGGGCCAGACGACGCGCGTGTTGGTTGAACAGGCTGCCGCGGTAGATCCCACCCGTCTTGGTGAACGCGTCGCCCACCTCGGCTTCGACGAACTTCGACACGTTGACGCCGCCCTGCGAATCGTGCTCGAACTCTGAGATCCAGGCCGACGCACACGTGGGCGATCGCCCCGTGGGCCGCGCCTCCGGCCCCATGCCGCAATGCCGAGAAGCCACGCTGATCGCAACAGACGCTCATCAGCGTGAGGCGTCTACCGGATATGCCGCAATGACGTCAGTGCCAGGAGCGCAGGGCGTCGGCGACTGCGTGGTGGTCGACCTCTCCTCGGGCCAGAGCCATGACGAGCTCGAAGGCAGGATCGTCGGGCGCATCGAGGGTGATGCCGTTCAGGCCGTAGAAGACCGCGGTGGCCAACCATCCCAGTCGCTTGTTGCCGTCAACGAGTGCGTGGTTTTGGACGAGGGACTCCAAGAGCACGGCAGCTTGTGCGTCGATGCCTGGGTAGGCCTGTGCGCCGTAGAGCACCACCTGTGGTCGGTGCGCGGCGGAGTCCAGCAGGCCGAGATCGCGCACCGGCCCGACGCCGAGATCGCTGGCGAGGGTGAGTAGGTCCTCAAGCGTGAGGTACTCCGTCATCGACCGAGGCGGTCCAGGACGTCGGCGTAGCGACTGCGGGCCTGTGCGGACAGGTCACGTACTCGCCCGTCGTGGACGTGGCGGCCGGCCGCGTCACGGATGGCGCGCACGGTCGCCTCTTGCTTGGAGATGCCTTGGGACTCGGCGAGGAGGACGAGCGCACCCTCGTCCTCCTCCGACAGACGTAGTGTCATGGCCATAGCGACGATGATACCAGATTGGTATCAAACTCTCATGCCGCGCACCGTGCCGAGACCACAGGGCGTTGGCTCACCGCTTCGCGTGAACGGAGGGCACTGTCATGCATTGGCGACGGATACGAAGACTAGGTGTCGCTCTGCACCAGGCTGGGCGGGTACATCCAGTACGAGCTGCTCGAGGTGCTCGGTCAGATACCTTGCCTGGCTGGCGGTCACTCGCACCGTGCGCAGGAGAGCGAAGGCGTCAGGGTCGGCAACGACGGCGTCAGTGACGGTCTGCATCATCCCGGTCGTCGCCTCTCTGCCGCTCAGGCGCAGGGGCCCGCTGCGATAGAGCACGCCGGTACCTCCACGGCCAGTGCGCGAGCCAACTCGTTCGAGGAGGCCGACCCGCTTGAGGACGGCGACGTGGTGAGCGACGTTTCCCTTGTTGATGTGCAGTTCACGTGCGAGGTCGCTGACCGTCATCGGCTCCCGCAGCGCCAGGGTGATCCGATGTCGAGTCGGGTGTCGCATCGCCTCCCGTTGCTCGGCTGTCTCGAGTTCGCGTCGGTGGATGAGGTCGCCCATGTGCGAAAGCGTCAAGAAAGTTCCGTGGAGAGTCAAGAGGTGGCCGACGCTTGCGGCATGACCAACGACACCCCGGCAGGCGCGCCTGCCGACCTGTTCATCGCTCTGGCCGCTCTGGTTGACGAGCACTACATCCTCCTCGACGTCGCCCCTGAGTACGCACACCGCATCCGAGAGCACGCCGACGCCCTCAGCTGCTCTATGCCCGATATCGACGCCACCAATGCCGCACTGCACCGCCTCGTGCCCGACCGACACCTGAGCTTGCGGCGTCCCACTGCCTCGGCTGCGGGCCAGCACCGAGGCGCGCCGCCAGCCGGGGGCATCAACCGGTTGGAGCACCTCGATGACGGAGTCTGCGTTGTCGCGATCCACCCTGTCTTCACCGGACCCGTTCAGGCACGGGCCTACCTACGAGCAGCAGCGCAACTTGCAGCTCCAGCCGAAGGCCTCGTGTTGGACCTTCGCCGGTGCTACGGAGGCGACACCAACACCGCGGCCCTCATCCACGGCTGGCTCCTCGGCCCGGAACCCGTCCGGATCGGCCGGTTCGAGCACCGCGGCCGGCCCAGCACGGACTACACCTCCGACCCCTCGCTCGGCTGGCACTTCCGCGGTCCCGTGCGAGTCCTCACCTCCTCGACCACCTTCTCCGGTGGCGAAGACCTCGCCTACGTCCTCCAATCACTCGGCAGGGCGCGCGTCATCGGGGAGCAGACTGCCGGCGGGGCCCACCCGGTCGAGCACTTCTCCCTACCGGGAGGTCAGATATGCCAGATCCCCGTCGCCCGGTCCGTCATCGACGCCACCGGAACGAACTGGGAAGCCACCGGCGTCACGCCCGACACCACATGTTCCGCACAGACCGCCCTCGACCATGCAATCGCAGAGCTGACAACCCACGCTGCGTCCCCCAAGTGACAACGGTCGCAACGCGCGGATCTGCCGCGATCGGGGGGTCGCGCACCTCGGGCTCGGAAGGGTCAGAATGGAGGCATGGCTACAGGTGGTGAAGCTCGTGTTCTCTGACATCAAGGGCGAGATCGAGCGCCGGCTGCTGGTGAACTACCGGGTTGACCCAGCGGTCGTCGCCAGGGTGCTGCCTGACCCGTTCCGTCCCTTGCTCGTGGGCGAGGCGGCGGTGGCGGGGATATGTCTGATCCGGCTGGGTCGCATGCGCCCACGGTACGCGCCGGTGTTCGGCCTGCGCAGTGAGAATGCCGCTCATCGGTTTGCGGTGGAGTGGGACACCGACAGCGGCACCAGGACCGGGGTGTACATCCCACGGCGCGACAGCAGCTCCAGGATCAACGTGCTCTTGGGCGGCCGGATCTACCCTGGGTCGCATCATCTCGCGCGCTTTCGGGTTTCCGAGACGGCCGACGATGTGCGCGTGGCGTTCACGTCGAACGATCGTTCGGCCTCTGTCGATGTCGCGGTCCGGGTGGCCGAGGACCTCGAGGGCAGTCGTCTGTTTGCCGACCTTGGGCACGCCTCTGCGTTCTTCGAGGCAGGGGCGGTCGGATACTCGCCCAGTCGGAAGGGGACCTTCGAGGGGATGGGGTTGAAGACCGAGGCGTGGAGAGTGCAGCCGGCGTCGGTGATCCACGCGCACTCCTCGTTCTTCGACGACAGAACCGTGTTTCCCACAGGGTCCGCGGAGCTCGACTGCGCTCTCCTGATGCGCAAGGTGCCCGTCACGTGGGAGACGCTCGGCACGCTCAAGGGAACCGTCGACGTCATGGCGTAGATGTCCATGACGAGTACTACACGCGGTGACAGCGGCCCCCATCGCATCCCCCGGCATCCGTGCAGCCACCAAACTGCGCACTCAGCGAGCTACGGCTCATGGCGCGAGGTGCTAGCTCTTCCGATAGACGTCGGCCCGGTGGTCGATGGCCATGATCGTCACGCGATCAGTGATGCGTACATGGTGCGCGATGTCCCCTCGTGCCGCCGTCGGCGCGGCGCCGGTGGCGTGGATGTCGCCGTCGGGCACTTGCCATGACAGTGCGATCACGCTCTGGCGCCGGGTGGTTGTCGCGGTCCGGTGGGGGACACTGGGGGAACACCGACCGTAGCTTCGACAAGGAGTCAGCCGTGACCGAGGGAACCGTGCGCTGGTTCGATGCCGACCGGGGGTTCGGCTTCATCGCCCTCGGGGAGGAGGCCGAGGACCTGTACGTGCATGCGTCAGAGATCGTCAGCGACGACACGATGAAGCTGCTTCGGGAGGGGCAGGTGGTCGAGTTCGAGATCGGTGAGGGGGACCGCGGCCCGCAGGCACGCCGCGTCCGGGTCACGGCCGACCAGGGCGCCGATACACCGCTGGGCGTGCTCGGCAGCGTCGCCTGGTACGAGCCTGCCAAGGGGTACGGCTTCATCACGCCCGACGGCGGTGGTGGCGAGATATTCGTGCACAGTTCGGCGATCGTGGGGGGCGGCGTGGTCTCGGAGGGGCAGCGGGTGGCGTTCCTCGTCGTCGACGGGGAGAAGGGACCGCAGGCTGATCATCTGCTCCCTTTGGGAGCCCAGGCCGCCCAGCAGGCCGTGGCATCCGACGGGGCGGACGGCACCGTGACCTGGTACGACGGGGACAAGGGCTTCGGGTTCATCACCTCCGAGTCGGGCGGCCCCGATGTCTTCGTCCACGTCCGGGCGCTGGCCGACGGGCTCCCCGAGCTGGGCGAGGGGGACCGGGTGACGTACGACATCGTCGTGAGCGAGAAGGGCCCGCAGGCTCGCGACGTGCGCCTCGCACGCGGCTCGACACCGCGGGGCGCGCCCGCGACGTCGAGCACCCGCGCTCGGTCGGCACACCAGGACGCATCCGAGGTCCCGGTGCGCGGCGGCGAGGGAGTGGTCGCGCGCTACGACGCGGAGCGGGGTTTCGGCTTCATCGCCCCGGACGCGGGCGGCGCGGACCTGTTCGTGCACGTGTCGGTCCTTCGAGGTGCCGACGCGCTGCACCAGGGCGATCGGGTCAGGTACCACGTGCGACAGAGCGATCGAGGACCACAGGCCGACCGCGTCGAACGGGTGTGAGCGGGACGGCGGTCCGGGCGGAGCTGGTGCTCAGCCGTATCCCGATCCCGCCGGTCGCTCACGTCGCATCTCGGGAACCGGAGGCAGGTTCTGCCACAGTGGTTTCCCGTCGAAAGGTGATGACATGTGAGCCTGGCTCTACTCCGGCATCCTGTTCGGCAGCATCCCCGCCATCGCCGAGGCCAACCAGCGCTGATCGCGAACATCCGCTCGTCCCCGCGGGTGGGTGAGTTCGGAGGCGGCTGTCTCCTGGTCCTCTCAACCTCATGACCCTGGCCGCTGCTGGCTCGTGTCCTTCAGCGAGGACGTCACGCCCTGACCTGAGCAGCATCTCGGTGTTCTCGTCAGTGACTTGCGGTGTCAAGGATCGCCCAACAGTGAGTAGGGATGGGCGCGACGCGTCTTTGGCACCGGCTCGAGTGCCGTGCTAGGGCCTGGTGATCGTGAAGCTGTCGTTCATGGAGCCCCCAGAGGTACGCACCAACCGGTAGGTGAGCTGGGCGGCGGTGGCGTCGATCTCGACGAACCCGTACACGAACCCACCACGGCTGTTCGTGCCGTTGGCTGCCGCCCAGATGGCGGTCTGTGGCGCAATCCGACGAGCCTCGTGACCACCGTTGCCGACGACGGCCAGCACGGTGCCCGCGCCGTGCGCGAACTCCGCGTCACGATCGACGATGACGGGTGACGTGGTGGTGCCACGGATCTGGTGGCTGCGGCTGTAGTTGTGGTCGTGGCCAGCGAGCACGACGTCGACACCCTCGCGGAAGAGCAGGTCGCTCAGGTCGCGCGATGACGCGCAGCCGTGTACGCCCAAGGTCAGGCAGGGCTTGTGCATCCCGACGACGACCCATTGCCCCTGGGCCCGCCCTTGGCGGATCGTGTCAGCGAGCCACGCTGCCTCGGTCGTACCCTTGCGATAGGACTTGGTGCCGGTGGACAGGGAGATGTCGGCGCTGATGAGGATGACCCGGACCGGGCCGGAGTCGACCCAGTAGTCCTTGCCGTACGTCCCGGTGACACCCACCCGGTCAGGGAGGCACCGTGAGAAGTTCTCGATCGTGCCTTGCCGCTTCGTGGTGTCCTCATGGTTCCCGGCCACCACCAGGGTCGGCCCGGCGACCCGCGAGTTGACCATGGCGCAGAACGCTGGTTCGCGTCCGATGGGTTGGTAGGACAGGTCGCCCAGGATGAGGTTGAGCTCAGCCTCTCGAGTGCCCATTCGGTCGAAGACGCCTTGAGCGGGGGCCTCCATGCCGCTGTCCGCGGTCACCGCGATCCGCACCATCGGTGCGAGGCGTACCTGGACGGCTTCGATGCTGCGGTGCTGGCCGGTGGTTCCGGCTACGGCTCCGTCGGTGTTCCAGGGCTGCCAGCCGATGCCGGAGACGTGGGCGCGGTACTCGATCGCGTAGCGGGAGGCGGCGTCGCCGGTGAGGGTCATCTGCAGTGCTTCGATGGCCAGGGACCGTCCGGTGGTGCCCATCATCGCGGGGGAGGTGGTCCATGGCTGCCAGCCGATGCCTGCGACGTGGGCGCGGAAGCGGATGGTGCCCGAGGGCATGGTGGTGCTGATGCGGAGGGCCTGCAGGTCCAACGAGCGGCCGGTGGTGCCGGCGGTCGCGCC
>JBDSNZ010000198.1:0-4742 GCA_039915055.1 Ornithinibacter sp. | reverse complement strand
AGCGCGTGAAGCTCGCCTCCGAGCTGCAGAAGCGGTCGACCGGCCGCACCATCTACGTGCTCGACGAGCCGACGACGGGTCTGCACTTCGAGGACATCCGCAAGCTGCTCGGCGTGCTCCAGGGCCTGGTCGACAAGGGCAACACGGTGATCGTCATCGAGCACAACCTCGACGTCATCAAGAATGCCGACTGGGTCGTCGACCTCGGGCCCGAGGGTGGCAGCGGGGGAGGCCTGGTGATCGCAGAGGGCACCCCGGAGCAGGTCGCGAAGAACGCGGCCTCGCACACGGGCCGGTTCCTCGCGCCCGTCCTGGCCAAGACCGCTCGCACCATCGCGGCGAAGCCCGCCCGCGGGAGCCGCGCGACCTCACCGACGCCGAGGACCTCGACGACGAAGACGGCGACGACGAAGACGGCGACGACGAAGACGGCGACGACGAAGACGGCTGCTGCGCGCAAGCCAGCGGCGAAGAAGGCGACGTCGCGGAAGGTGAGCAGCCGCTGAACGCGAGCGACCCCGGATGCCGTGTGCCGGCATCCGGGGTCGCCCTCGCCTGAACTGGGCCCAGGGCTCAGTCCGCCCACGCTGCGCGTGGGACCCGGCCGAGGTCAGTCCGCCCACGCTGCGCGTGGGACCCGGCCGAGGTCAGTCTTCGCCGAGGTAGGCCTTGCGCACGTCGTCGCTCTCGAGGAGCTCCTTGCCGGTGCCGGAGAGGACGATGGAGCCGACCTCGAGCACGTAGCCCTTGGTCGCGCGCTTCAGTGCTGCCTGCGCGTTCTGCTCCACGAGCAGGATGGTGGTGCCATTCTGCTGGAGCGTGGTCACGGTCGTCATGATCCGCTTCATCATCAGCGGGGACAGGCCCATCGACGGCTCGTCGAGCATGAGCAACGTGGGCCGGCTCATCATCGCGCGGCCCATCGCGAGCATCTGCTGCTCACCACCGGAGAACGTCCCGGCGGGCTGCTTGCTGCGCTCCTGCAGGATCGGGAACAGCTGGTAGGCCGCCTCGAGATCGCTCTGGATCTCCTTGTCCTTGCGGTTGAAGGCCCCGAGCAACAGGTTCTCCTCGACCGTGAGCCTGGGGAAGATCCGTCGTCCCTCGGGGGAGTGCGCCAGCCCGAGCTGGACGATCTCGTGGGCCGGGACGGTGGTGAGGTCCTTGCCGTTGAAGGTGATCGACCCGCTCACCGGGCGGAGCAGCCCGGAGATGGTGCGCAGGGTCGTCGTCTTGCCGGCACCGTTGGTGCCGATGAGCGAGACGACGTCGCCCTCGTTGACATCGAAGCTGATGCCCTTGACGGCCTTGATCTTGCCGTAGGACACCACGAGGTCCCTGATCTCGAGCATCGCGCTCATGCGCTCTCCTCCTCGTCCTCGTCGTCGCCACCGATGTAGGCCTCGATGACCCGGGGGTCGGACTGCACCTCGCCCGGGGTGCCCTCCACGAGGAGGGATCCGCGCACCAGGCAGAGCACCCGGTCGCAGAGGTTGAAGATGAACCGCATGTCGTGCTCGATGACGACGACCGCGAGCCCGCTGGCCCTGATCTTGAAGATCAGGTGCATCGTCTCCTCGGTCTCCTTGGGGTTCATCCCTGCGGTCGGCTCGTCGAGCAGCACGATCTGCGGGTCGGTTGCCAGGGCCCGGGCGATCTCGAGGCGTCGCTGGTCACCGTAGGGAAGGTTGCGCGCGAGGATCTCGCTCGACTTCCCGAGCCCGACGTACTCCAGCAGCTCCTGGGACCTCGCGCGGGTCGCCTCCTCCTCGCGCCGGAACTTCGGGCCGCGCACGATCGAGGTGAGCGCCATCGAGGAGGTGCGGCAGTAGCGGCCGACCATGACGTTCTCGAGCGCGGTCATGTTGTTGAAGAGCCGGATGTTCTGGAACGTGCGCGCCATGCCGGCACGCACGACCTTCAGCGGCTTCGGTGGCAGCTTCTCGCCGCCGAGCATGACGGTGCCCGTCGTCGGGATGTACATCCCCGTGAGGCAGTTGAAGAAGGTCGTCTTCCCGGCCCCGTTGGGCCCGATCAGCCCCACGATCTCGCCGTCGTGCACCTGCATGCTCACGTCGTCGACCGCGGTGAGGCCACCGAAGCGCATCATGACGTTGCTCGCCTCGAGAACGACGGTGCTACCGACCTGGTGCTTGGCTGCCTGCGGCTCGGTCACGCTCACTTGACTTCCTCCAGATGCTCGTCCTGTATGAGTTCGACGAGGTCCTCGTCGTCCTCGTGGAACTCCAGCTGACGCCGCTTGTTGGGCACCAGCCCCTCCGGGCGGAAGCGCATCATCAGCACCAGCAGCAGCCCGAAGGACATCAGCCGGTACTCATTGACCTCGCGCAGCTTCTCGGGGAGGAGCTTGAGGATCGTCGCACCGACGAGCACCCCGACCACCGTGCCCATGCCGCCGAGCACCACGGCCGAGAGCAGGAACGCGGACTCCAGGAAGATGTACTGGTCGGGGCTGACCGAGGTGTCCATGTGCGCCTTGATCGTCCCCGCGAAGCCGGCCAGGAACGCTCCGACGGCGAACGCGAGGATCTTCAGCCCGAACACGTTGACGCCCATCGCCTCGGCGGCCCGCTCGTCCTCACGGATGGCGACCCAGCCGCGACCGATCCGGCTGTCGTTGAGCCGGACGAAGACGAGGATCACGAAGGCGATGAGCACCAGCAGCAGGAAGTAGTAGTTGCTGAACCGGCCCAGGGGAATGCCAGCCAACGTGTGGGTGGACCCGAAGTCGAACCCGAAGAAGTTCAGGTCAGGGATGCCGGGGATGCCGTTGGGACCGTTGGTGAGGTCCGGGCCGTTGTTCCCGTCCAGGTTGAACATCGCGAGCCGGAAGATCTCACCGAACCCCAGGGTGACGATGGCGAGGTAGTCGCCGGAGACCCGCAGTGTCGGTGAGCCGATGATCAGGCCGAACGTTGCGGCCACGCACGCTCCGATGAGCATCACGACGAGGAACGGCGGCTTCCACCCGACCGTGGCGAACGCTGATTCCGAGAGCATCGCGCCGACGTAGGCACCGGTGCCGAGGAAGGCGATGTAGCCGAGGTCGAGCAGGCCGGCGAGGCCCACGACGATGTTGAGTCCCAGGGCGGTGGCCGCGAAGATCAGGATCTGCGCAGCAATCGACATGTTGGCATCGGAGCCGTTCTGGGTGAACGGGAAGAGGAAGGCGACCACGAAGGCTGCAAGCATCAGGGGGCGCCGGTTGTTCGCGCCGATGAACCCGAGGTAGCCACCGAAACCGGCTGCCAGTAGCGCGCCGGCGATACCGATCACGGACACCAGGAAGAGCGCGAACGTGGTGCCGTCGTCGATGTTGAGGGCGTAGGCCACGACGAAGAGCAGGACCGCCATCATCGCGACGATGATGACGATCTCCAGGTTCGAGGAGAGCCGCGGCCAGGTGTGCACGTTGATCTCGGGGCGGGCGGCGACCAGACCTGCGGCGAACACGAGGAGGGACCCGATGAGAGCCACGTAGATGCCCTCGTTGGCGTTGACGAGCCCGTCCGTCTGGACGGCGATGGCCAGCGCCGTCCCGATCGTGAACACGAGCGAGGCGATGCCCAGGAACTGCAGACCCTTTCCCGGGTTCAGCCACCCAGGGGTGCGCACCACGAGCAGCGCCAGTAAGACCGCGACAAGACCCGCCGCCATGGCGTAGAGCTGGATGCCGGCGGGGTAGAACCGGATCGAGATGTCACCGAGGATGCGGTCGTCGTAGGACCACGAGAGGAAGCCGCTGATGAGCAGGAGCGCGCCCCCCGCGATGCCCAGGGGTGCAGCGAGCCGTGCGTAGGTCGAGCGGGTCTTCTCGGGAAGGGAGAGCTTGCTCATGCCCGGTCCACCACCTTTGCGCCGAGGATGCCCTGTGGTCGGAAGACCAGGACGAGGATGAGGAGAGCGAACGCCCAGACGTCCTTCCACGGGCTGCCACCGAACGTGCCCGGGATGAACTGGACCGCCATGGACTCCACGATGCCCAGGGTGAGACCCCCGACCACGGCGCCCCACACGTTGCCGATCCCGCCGAGGACGGCCGCGGTGAACGCTTTCAGACCGGCGAGGAAGCCCATCCGGAAGTCGATGTTGGTGACTTGGAGGCCCTGCGCGACACCGGCCACGGCGGCGAGAGTTGCGCCGACGGCGAAGGCGATGACGATGATGCGGTCGACGTTGATGCCCATGAGGCGCGCCGTGTCGGGGTCCTGGCTCACCGCCTGCATACCGCGACCGGTCCGGGTGCGGTTGACGAAGTACCAGAGCCCGGCCGCGCAGACGATGAGGGCGCCGATGGTGAACAGAGCGGATCGCTGGAAGGTCACCCCGGCGACGTTGAAGGCGGGGCCGGTGACCACGTCGATCTGCGGGAAGGGGACCTTCTGCTTGCCACTCGGGAAGTCGAGCGGATTCCAGTTGCTCAGGAACAGCGTCGGGTCGTTGTACCCCACGCGAACGAGTTCCTGGAGAAAGACCGAGATGCCGATCGCCGTGATCAGGGGTGCGAGCCGGGGGGCTCCGCGAAGAGGTCGGTAGGCGATCCGCTCCATGGCGACAGCCACGAGAACGGAGGCGGCGATGGCGCCGACGATCATGATCGGCAGGACCCACAACGCCGTGTTGCCGTCGAAGAGGACCAGCCACGTGGAGAGGGCGCCGAACGCACCGATCATGAAGATCTCGCCATGGGCGAAGTTGATCAGCTGGACGATGCCGTAGAC
>JBDSNZ010000178.1:0-25084 GCA_039915055.1 Ornithinibacter sp. | reverse complement strand
GCTCCCACCCACCCCAAAGCCGCGACAATTCTCGTACCTGATCTCAACGATCTGCCTAGCAGGTTCGGCCACTGCCTTCGCCTACGGTCTCCCCCTGCTCGGGCTCCTCCTTGGGGGCGCGGTTCTCCTCGGGGGCGCTATTCTCACGACGACGCTCTGGTGCCTCGGATCCTGGTGGTACAGGCTCGGCGGCCTCGGCGACACTCGCCAGTGGCAGTGCGATCGCAAAAGCACTGACGCGGCATCCTCGGTTGCTGTGAACCGTGATCGTTCCGTCACGGGTCGCTGACCCGACGTATCGTCCCAGCATCAAAACATGTCGTACTCAATCCTCACTCCTGCGAAATGACGGAGGCGGTTTCCTCACATGTCGTCATCGAGATCGAGGGGCCCGAGCGCCTTGGCGGCTGCCTGACGTCGCTCCGCTGGGGGGCGCTGCGGAGCCCCAGGGCTGACCGCCGCGCACACGCTTACCGGTGTGACGAGCGAGCCATAGGTAGGACCACCACAACACGCAGCTGCTGACGCGAGGCCTCTCGGGCGCGCCGTCCACCTCCTTGCCTCGCGAGCTGGCACTCAGCGCATGTGAGGCCGTGGGAACCCTTCCCCTTCGCGCACCTCCACTCTCTGGTGACCGGCCCGTGCTCGGGGAGGCCATCGCCGCGGTCCGCGCGGTCTCGTGGACGAGGAACGCCACGCCCAGCGGGCTCACGGACCCTTGACCGCCTCGACCAAGGGCTGTCACGCTGCTCGAACGAGGTGCGTCGATGGGAGGTCTGTCATGCCAGGTCGTCGAGAAGTCGACGGTGGCGTCGGCCACAGCTTCGGTCTCGAGCTCGACGGCGTCCGCGTCTCGATGCTCACCGAAGTCACCGGCCTGACGGTCGAACGCGACGTCATCGAGTTCCGGGAGGGCGGTGCCGACGGCACGCAGATCGTCAGGAAGCTGCCCGGGCGACTGAAATCCGGCGAGGTCACCCTCAGTCGCGACCTGACGGCCGACTCGGCCTTCGAGCAGTGGATGAACGACGTCACCAACGACGTCGCCGCCGCCGCCGCGACCAGAAACGCCGCGGTCCTCGTCCTCGACCGCCAAGGTCAGCGCGTCGCGACGTTCACCCTCACCCGGGCGTGGCCCAAGAAGCTGGAGTATGCCGGCCTCAAGGCCGGCGCTGCCGAGCCGATGGCCGAGCGCCTCACCCTCGTCCACGAGGGCATCGCGCGCACCTGACCCGGCGCGGTCGAGGCGGTTGCGGCACTTGTCGAAGCGCCCGCAGACCCGGGTGCCCTACTCGATGTAGCCCCCGGCGGGATCGACCTGACTCAGGAAGTTGCGGATGGCATCCTCGAGCTCAGCGTCGGTCTGGCCCTCACCCCCGTACTCCGCACTCGCGAACCCGTAGTCCTCGTCTGGGCCCGAAACCCGTCGAAGGTCGTAGACGCCGGGCTTGGCGACACGCTCGGTGACGTCGAAGTGCTCCCGTCAACACCCATCCGCTTCACGAGGCGAGGCGATCTATCCGGCGACAGACGAGGTAAGGCTACTGCGGTAGCACGTGGCATGCTACCCGGGTAGCATGGTCTGCGTGAAGTTGAGCATCAGCCTGTCCGAAGAGGATGTCGCCGCCTTGGATCGCTACGTGCAGGCGGCCGGCGTCCCGTCTCGGTCGGCTGCGATCCAGCGCGCCATTCGGATGCTGCAGGACCCCGAACTGGAGGATGCCTACACAGCCGCCTGGGACGAGTGGCAAGCATCGGGTGAAGCGACCGCGTGGGAGGTCACCACCGCGGATGGGCTTGCCGATGCTGCGCGGTGAGATCCGCCTGACCGACCTGGATCCGGCACGGGCCAGCGAGGCGAACAAGCGACGCCCGGCGGTCATCGTGAGTAACGACCGTGCCAACGCCAGTGCTGCAAGGCTGGGCCGTGGGGTGGTCACCATCGTGCCGGTCACCGGCAATGTCGCTCAGGTGTACCCGTTCCAGGTCCTGCTGAACGCCGAGGAGACCGGCCTTCGCGTGGACTCAAAGGCACAGGGGGAACAGATCCGCTCGGTATCCGTGGAGCGCCTGGGGCCAGTCATCGGCCGGGTCCCCGCTCACCAGATGGCCCAGCTGGACGATGCCCTACGCATCCACCTCCAGCTCTAGGAACTGGCGCCACCCCAGCGGTGGATCCGTATGGCAGCCGGGTCGGGAGCAGTGACGTCAGGCAGGGGCTCTCATCCGGTGTTCCGGAGGCTCATCAACCAGCCAACCGTCTGGGACCCCCGGTCGACGAAGCCAGCTCGTTCATAGGCCTTCCGCCCAAGGGGGTTGTCGCTGTGCACCATGACGTAGGTCGACCGGTCCTGGCCGGCGGCCCAGGTGGCCACTCCGTCGATGGGTCGATGGGTCGATGGGTCGCCGCGCAACGTCTCGACAGCTCCACTTCACAACCGGAGGCCTTCACCTGTCTTCCCGGCTGACCGCCGCTGGGCGCGGCAACCTGCCTGGACATCACACCTGGGGGGCGCCTGGCGGCGGTACCGCTCCGAGCTGGACGAAGAGGTCGAGCAGGTCGCTGATTCCCCAACGACTGACGATCTTGCTGTCGACGACCTCAAAGATGGTGACACCCCGCATCGACACGTCCTTGTCGGTGGCGGCGACCCCGAGCAGCTCGCCTGTGTGTCTGCCGCCTGCGGTGAGCCAGGTGATCACCAGGTCGCCTTCCGCGACCTGCCCCTCGATGGTGTGCCACGGATCGGAGAACGCCGCTTGGTTGACCGCATAGACCTGCCGAGCGCCGTCGATGCCGGAGGAGAGCCCAGGGATCGGTAGCGGCGTGTGGTCCACGTAGCTCGAGTCGAAGAAGTCGAGGTGGAGGGTAGGGCTGAGGGCATCAATGTCGTGGAACAAGCGACGGACGAGCTCCTTGTTCGCTTCCAGCAGCGTTCCTTCCTCGTGCTGCGGGCGGTGTGCCGTGAAGGACATCAGGCCGGCGCCGAGACCGGGAGTGCACCCAGCTGGGCGAGCAGCCCCATGTCGTCGAGGCGGTTCCACCTCTCGACGACCACACCGTCGACGAACTGGACAACGGTGATGCCTTCCACCTCCAGTGAGCGGCCCGTGCCGGCGGCGCCGAACAGCTCGCCTCGGTGGGTGCCGGTGAGCACGTAGCGAAGTGCCACCCGGTCATTGTCGACGAGAATGTCTCGGGCGGTGATCCGGGCGTCAGGCACGGCGCCGATCAGGGTGAGGAAGAAGTTGGCGATGCCGTCTCGGGTGGGAGGGAAGTCGTCGGGGAAGCCGTGGAACTGGCACTCCGGCGCGTAGAGCGCGGTCACGTAGCCCTGTACGTCCCCGGCGTTGAGCTTGTCCACTGCGTTCGCGATGGTGTTGGCATGGTCGATTCTCATCTGAAGCTCCTTCTTGGGTTGTCGATCTCGTCCTTTCACAGTTGCCGGAACGTGGGGCAGGGCATAGTGCTCGATCTGTACTGACACCGAGCCGCATCCGCGCCGACCGTCGCGGGGTCAGGGGTATCGTGAACGGCTCCCCCCGACGTGCAGATCCGGTGGGGGGGAACCCAGGGAAGGCGTTGTCATGCCCGCGAGCTACGGACAGTTCTGCCCGGTCGCCAAGGCGATGGAACTCCTCGATGAGCGCTGGACCCTGCTGGTGGTCCGGGAGTTGATGATGGGCAGCCACCACTTCAACGACCTTCGCCGCGGCTTGCCGCGGATCTCTCCGAGCCTGCTCTCGAAGCGACTTCAGACCTTGGTCCGCGCTGGTGTCGTCGAGCGGCGGCAAGACGGCAACCGGGTCCGCTATCAACTGAGCCCGGCCGGCAAAGAGCTGGAACCCATCGTCGAGGCACTCGGATCGTGGGGCATCCGCTGGGTGCCAGAGATCGGCAACGAGGATCTCGATCCCCACCTGCTGCTGTGGGACATTCACCGCAACATCGCCGTGGACTCACTGCCTGAAGGACGCACGGTGCTGCAGTTCGACTTCACCGACGTGCCTGTCGCGAACCGTCAGTGGTGGATCGTCATCACCGCTGAGGGAGTTGACGTCTGCGACGCAGACCCCGGGTTCGACGTCCGCGTTGCCGTCGAGACCGGCCTCCGGACACTCACTCTGGTGTGGCGAGGTGACCTCACGTGGGACGCCGCACTTCGTTCGGGAACGCTGGAACTGCACGGCGAGACACGAGCCCGGCGCGCGCTGCCAAGCTGGCTCAAGCTCTCGCCCCTGGCCCCCACACCCCGACCAGACCTCACAGCCGTCGCCGCCGGCGACTCGTTGTCCTGAGGGTGCCGGCCGTCGATCCGCGTCCCGGGGCCAGCGGTTGTCTGCGCTTGGGCCGATGGTGGCGACACGGACATCGGGGTCGGGTGGAGTTCCCGCTCGGGTCGAACTTGAGCCGGCCGGCGTCTACTGGCCCAAGGGCATCGCCTCGGTCAGAGACCTCGCCAGTCGGCGATGCCGTCCTCGTCTGCGGCACGCAGCTGGCTGAGCCGACGATCAAGCAGTCGAGGGCAACGACACCTTGACATCACGGGAGCCGTTCCTACAGGAGTGTGGGCATCTCGACATCCGCGACATGGGCCTACGTCCCTGGGGCGAGGCCCACCGCCTCCCCGGGTGCGCGACCCTACGGCCTGCTCCAGGAGGTCCTCAACGCTCCACCGCGGTGACGCGCACACGCAGCCGGTCCACGTCGTCAGGATCGACGCTGCGACAGAAGCGGTCTGAGCAGGGTCGAAGGCAGAGGCACCAGGGGCTCGAACGCAGGCACGCCCTCTCGACCATGATGCTCGTCCTGTGTCATCCGCCTCCACCACCGCCCAGGGATCCAACCGCCCGGGCCACGACGATGAGCGACGTCAACAGCGCAGCCGTCGCCTCGATGCCCATGAGGATCTTCAGCCGAGAGGTCAACGGCATCGTGTCGGTCGGGCTGAATGCGCTCGAGTTGGTCAACGAGACGTAGAGGTAGTCGACGAAGACGGGCACCCATCCCGCGTCCTTGCTCGACCCTCGACGGACTTCATCGACGGCGTCGTGGTCCTCGTCGTGAGAGAAGCGCAGGTCTGCCAACGGCATCGCATGCCGTGGCAGCTCATGCCTCGCAACGGGACCACCACGATCGAGCTCCCAGAACAGCAACGCGAAACCGATGACATTGGTCAGCCAGACCTGCATCGCGGCGACCAGCAACGAACCCGCAGGCGCCTTGGGGTCGGCGACCGCACTGACCAGCAAGCCCAACGAGAACAGGTTGGTGAGCACCACGATCCCAGCGAGCCCGATGGAGACCCACCGCGAGGAGCGGGTCTGACGCACCAGGCGCACCGGGTTGGATGCGACGAGGGCGACCAGCAGGACCGCCTCCACG
Organism: Ornithinibacter sp.; assembly: GCA_039915055.1. Lineage (GTDB taxonomy): Bacteria > Actinomycetota > Actinomycetes > Actinomycetales > Dermatophilaceae > Fodinibacter. The sequence continues at coordinate 19,698 of JBDSNZ010000178.1, read as the reverse complement.
GCCGGGACGATGTAGCGCGGGCCGAGAGTCAGGCTGCTCGGCAACGTCGCGTAGACCACGCCGGCGACGAGGACAGCAGCCGCGGGAGGAAAGCGGTGCTCACCCTGACGGGTTCGACGGCGGGCGTCGAACGGCGCCGCGTCCCCGCCTTCGGAGGCGTGGCTCTTCCGGATATCTGCCACGACCGCATCCTCGCAGCACGCACCGCCCCACATCGCCCGGAACTCCACCGCACTCTGGTCATCGTCCCCACCATCCGTCGCTCTCTTCGCGGTCGCAACCTCGACCGTCGTCCGGACGGTGGCCCGGCGGGAAGCCCCAGACACTAACCGGGGTAGGTGAGCTGCCCGTTGGAGTCGAGGACGGGCGTCGCACCCCACTGTCCGAGCTCGTGCACCCGCGGCTCCCCGTCACCCATGATGTGCCTCACTGTCCAGCCGCGGGCGGTCAGCGTGTTGGAGATGAGGAGCCGGTGGCAGCGCCACGGCATCGGCTCACCACACATGATGACCACCCGGTCCGCGTCAGCGAGATCTGTCAACCGCTCCATCCCGCACTGGTAGCCCGGCAGCATCGTGTAGTCCGCGTAGTTCTTGAAGCTCGCGTTGTGCCATCCGCGGTTGATGTCGGGGTCGACGTCCTGTTTCCGGCGCCGGCCGCCGAGGTCCTCGAGGTGGACGTAGTCGATGTCTGCCCGTTCCAGCCACTGCGTCATTGCGTCGCGCCCGAACTGGGGGCTCGAGCGCGACCCCGGGTGGGCCCTGACATCCGCCAGGAGATGGATGTCGTGGTCCGCGAGCCGGCCGATGAAAATGTCCTCCGGACACGTCCAGTGACCGATCGTCCAGATCTCGGGCATTCAGCTCACTCCTTCGAGCGGCCCACGGCGCCGCATCCGTGACTCGAGGAGCCCCACGACGAGAGCACCTCCCCAGAGCAGGAACAGCGGGTCCCACAACCACGCGTGACCGAGCATCCCCGGCCGGTCATATCCGCCGTCCGGGTGGATCACCCCGGCGAGCACCATCTGGCCCACGACGGTGTTCAGCCCGCCCCAGACCACCAGGGCCGCGGCGCCGAGCCAACACACGGCTCGGGTCACGCGGGCTGCTGGCCACCCTGATCGGGCGAGAACGAGCGGGGTGAGCGCCGCCGCGAGCTTGGTGAGCCCAATCGGCACGAGGAGCCACTCACGGCCCGTGAAACGCTGAATCAGTCCGGTGCCGAGCGACCAGAGCAAGGCAGTGCCGCCTGCGGCCCAGTAGAGGCTGACGGCTGCATGCAGTGTCCCCAGCGCTGCCGCCACCCCCAGCGAGGCAGGCATCGGCCTGGCTGACTGCTCCTCGCGCGTGACGGTCATGGCACCACCCTTCCCGATGGTCGGGCTCGACGGCGTCGGAAGCGACGCACAGTCGCCCCGAGTCGCCCCGCCAGGCCCGGCATCCCGTGCGTGCGCCCTCGTCCCGGAACACGGCATACCGTGTGGGAATGGGAAGCATCGAGGCGGTCCTCGGCGACATCACCACGGAGGACGTCGATGCGATCGTCAACGCCGCCAACTCCACCCTTCTGGGCGGCGGTGGGGTCGACGGCGCCATCCACGCTGCGGCCGGCCCGGCGCTCCTGGCCGAATGCCGTGAACTCCGCCGGTCGTCATACCCGCGGGGACTGCCCGTCGGGGATGCCGTGGCCACCGGTGCCGGCCACCTCGCGTGCCGCTGGGTCATCCACACCGTCGGCCCCGACAGGCACCGCGGCGAGACTGACCCGGAGCAGCTCGCATCATGCTTCCGGCGCAGCCTCGAAGTGGCGGCCCAGGTCGGGGCACGCAGCATCGCCGTCCCCGCGGTCAGCGCAGGGGCCTACGGATGGCACGTCGAAGCCGTCGCGGACATCGCGGTGGCGCAGGTGCGATCCGCGCTCTCACGCGACCTGCCGCTGGACCTCGTGCGCTTCGTGCTCTTCTCCGACGCGGCCGCGACGGCATTCCGGCGCGCACTCGCTCGCATCGGATGACCGGAGGCGACCTGCCTCCGCAGACGCCGCGACGCCCCGGACCACGGGGGCACGGGGCGTCGAGGGTGGCACGAGGGGCGGCTCAGAAGCGGCCGTAGCCCGTCACGCCGGAGAACATCTTGCGCTCGGAGGAGAACTTCCCGGGGCGCGGGGAGTCGATCATCATCCCGTTTCCGGTGTAGATGCCCACGTGCCAGGCGGGCGAGCCGTAGAAGACCAGGTCGCCGGGCTGGGGGTTGCTGACCGGGGTGGCCGCGCGCTGCTGGGCAGACGCCGTGCGCGGGATGGACCGGCCTGCCTTGGCAAAGACGTACTGGGTGAGCCCGGAGCAGTCGAAGCCTGCGGGAGTGGAGCCCCCGTAGACGTAGGCGATGCCGAGCAGCGTGCGCGCGATGTTGACGACGCCACTGGTGCCGGCCGGAACAGTGCGGCTGGGGGCCGGGGCGGTCGTCTGCGAGCTGACCTTCGTCGAGCTGCTTTTCGCGGGGCTGCTCGAACGGGAGCTGCGCGATGCCGTGGCCGACTGGTCGGATCGCGCCGACACGGCCTGGACGGCGGGAGCCGGCACGGGCTTGGGCTTCGGCTTCGGCTTCGCCACGGCCGTGACGCCGGAGACACCGACGACGTCGGTCAACGCCGGTGCGGCAGCAGCCGGCGCGACGACGGCGGGGGCGAGAGCGAGAGCCTGCACACCGGGGGCTGCGGTCAGCGCCTGGACACCGGCAGTGGTGTCCGCGGTGGAGACCGTGGAGACCGCCGCGGGCGTGGCAGCCTGGGCCGGGAGAGCGAATGCCGCGACGAGACCGCCGGACGCCGCGAGAACTGCGGAGACCTTGATCCCCGTCTGGCCGGCGCTCTTGACGATGGTGGACAGTTCGGCCGCGGGGTTGTACCGGGCCGCGCCGCGATGGCGCCCCGAACGGGTGATTTCGTGCACAGTCAGCCTCTCAGCGCCTACGGGGTGAGCTGTCGGGTTCGGGCTGAGGTTGCCCGGCCGCCCGGTCGTGTTGACCGGCCGACTTCACCCCAAGGCGACCGACCAGTGGGTCGGGCACCAGATGTGGTTCCCCCGCTCCTGCCAGCGGTAGCGCGTCACGGCCTCTGGTGGTGACAGGACTCGGCGTCCACCTCGGGCACCCCCCTCGGAAAAGGCGAGCGCGAAGAACGTAACACGCAAGCGAGCCAATGTCACAAATCGGTCACGACGCGCCACAGGGCCCTCTCAGGTTGTGGTGTCATCACCGCATCGGGGGCAGATCCGCACGGACGAACGTGGGTCCCGCAGGCCCTGACGAGCCATCCGGAGGATGTGGTCAGTTGACCGTGACGTGAACGTGGTCCATGTGGTTCGCGGTGGGCGACCCACGGTCATCCATGCCGCGCCAGGAAGATCCTGGCTCCCAGTAGCGCTGGCGCCAGATGACGTACTTCACGCCCAGGCCACCCGCGCTCGCCTGCACGTATGCCGCGATGGCATCGCCTTGGGAGCTGCTGGAGATCATGAAGTCGATGGCCTGGCCGGTGCTGTGCTCACCGCCGTTGGGGCGGTAACCGCCGATCGTGGCGAGGCCGAAGCGCGACTGAACCGCCGAGCAGACCGCGGCGGCGCGCGAGTTCAGACCGATGCCGCCACATTTCCCCGTTCCGAATGAGCCGCGCGAGGAGGCGCCACTCGCGGGAGCGGACGTGGAGGAGGAGGCGCGCGGAGAGGAGTCGGCAGTGCTCTTGGTCGCGGGCTCAGGCTTCGGCTTCGGCTTGGGCTTCGCGACGGGCTTGGCGACGGGCTTCACACCGGAGATCCCCACCGCATCGGGCACGGCCGGTGCCGCAGCCAGGGGCGCGCTCACCGCTGGCGCTGCTGCTCGAGCCGCCGAACGGGAGGCCGCCTGCCCCACCGAGCGCTCCCCCACGACGGCGGTCGAGGTGGAGGGCAGTGCCAGGGAGGGCGTCGGGCTGGCGTCGACGGGCAGCGCCAGGGCGACCGCGACACTGCTGAGGACGGCGACACCGGCGAGGGACTTCGCGGCCCAGGTGGCACCAAGTCGAGGCAGTCCGTCGGGGAGTCTCCGGACAGCGCCGGGGGACCGGCGACGGCCGGGAGTGGTGGGACGGGTCACGAGGAGAAGGCCTTTCTGGGCATGGACGAACTCCACCACGGTAGCGGCGGGACCCGACAAAGTCACATTCCGGTAACGACACGCTCGCCGGGCGGCGACCCCGATCCTCAGGTGAGCGCGACGAAGACGTGCGATGCGATGTCGTCGGGGAGGGAGACGCCTGAGGCTTCGTCCGACCCCTCGAGCCACACGATCACCCGGGTGCCATCGCGGCGCACCCGCGCCGGTTTGCCGGGCAGCAACTTCGCTGAGGTCAGCAGGCTCAGTGCTTCGGAGTCGGTCTGGACCGGCTCTCCGATCCGCCGCACCACCACCGTGACCGGCTCGGCCACGGCCACCAGGTCCAGCGTCGTGAGGCCGAGCCGGAAGTCAACGGTCCCACCGATCTCGCCGAGCTCCTCCAACCCGGGAATCGGGTTGCCGTAGGGAGACTCGGCATGGTCGCCCAGGATCGCGAGGATCTTGCGTTCCACCCGGTCCGACATCACGTGCTCCCACCGGCACGCCTCCTCGTGGACGTATTCCCACTCCAGGCCGATGACGTCGACGAGGAGCCGCTCGGCGATGCGGTGCTTGCGCATCACGCGCGTCGCCAGGAGGCGACCGTGGTCGCTGAGCTCGAGGTGCCGGTCGCCGGCAACGCGGATCAACCCGTCCCGCTCCATCCGCGCCACGGTCTGGGAGACCGTCGGGCCGGAGTGCCCGAGCCGCTCCGCGATGCGAGCCCGAAGCGGGGTGATCCCCTCCTCCTCGAGCTCGAAGACGGTGCGCAGGTACATCTCGGTGGTGTCGATCAAGTCGGTCACGCAGGTCAGCCTACGTTTATCCACTGCTACCAGGCGTGTCGGGAGAGCGCCGCGATGCCGAACGCCACACGTCGCGACCACCCGTCGCGACCACCCGTCAGCGGCTCCGACGGGGGTCGTACTCGGGCAACCAGCGCGCCAGCCAGACTCCGCCGGCGAGGACGACCGCGCCCACCGCGACACTCGCAGCCCCGATCGAGGCCACGGCCGCCACCCCACCGACGAGCAGCGCGGCCCCGTTCTGCCCGACGAGGGACAGCAGGCGCCACACCGAGAGGAAAGCAGCCCGCCCGGTCGTCGGTGCGGCGTCGGCGCCCAGGGTCATGACGATGCCCGAGCCCAGGCCGTTGCCCACGCCCATGAGCACGGCGAGCGCCCCGACACCGACCACCGTGCTCGTCAGGGGAAGCAGCAGCAACCCGACGCCGATGAGCACCGAGACGGGCACTGCGACCCAGACCCGGCCGTGCCGGTCCATCACCGAACCGGCCGGATAGAAGAGGAGCACCTCGACCAGGGCCGCCGCCGCGAAGACCAGGGAGGTGCTCGCGGCATCCAGCCCGACCTGTTCCGCCCAGAGCGGGATCACGACGACCTTGGCCGAGCGGGCCACCCCGATCGCGACGATTCCGAGCCCGACCGTCATGAGCACGCGTCGGTGCCGGGCGACGACGCCGGTGACCGTCACGCGTGGCCCACTGAAGGGTGCGGCCCGGGTCCCCTCGCCGAGGTCGGCGGCGCGCCATGCCAGCACAGACGCCAGAACGCCGCCCCCGACCGCTACCCCGAACCCCGCCTGAGGCCCCCACCGCGCCACCAGGGGCGCCCCCACCAGCGGCCCGACGAAGAGGCCGACCCGCGTGACTCCGCCCAGCGTCGACATGGCACGCGCCCGCAGTGCGAGCGGCGCGGCAGCCGTGAGATAGGACTGGCGGGCGATGAGGAAGACCGCCCCCGACGGTCCGAGCAGGGCGACGGCGAGCGCGAGCACCCCGAGCGACGGCGCCAGCATCGCCAGTGCCGAGGCCGCGGCATCCGCGAGGCCCGCGAGCACCAGGGCGCGCCGCTCACCGATCCGGTCGACGAGGATTCCGGCGGGCACCGCGGCTGCGAACTCGGTGGCCATCGACAGCCCGACGATCACCGCCGCGAGCCCCACTGATGCCCCGAGCCCGCGCGCGCTGAGAGCCACGATCGGGAGCGCCGCGCCCGCTCCCACCGACCAGATCGCGGAAGGTCCGAACGCGGGGAGGGCGATGCGCCGCAGGGTGAACTCCTCCTCCGGCCCGTTACCGGTCATGTCCGCCTCCCGCGTCCTCATGTATCTTGACATCAAGATACCTTGCTCGCCCGGTCCGTGGGTAGGTTGGGCCCGTGGAGCTCACCATCCCCCACCGCTTCTGCGGCCCGCCCGAGTCCGGCAACGGTGGCTGGGTCAGCGGCGCCGTCGCCGCGCACGTCCCGACCACCGGAAGGCTTCCCGCCGTCACGGTGCGCCTCGCGTCACCGCCACCGCTCGACCGCCCCCTCACCCTCACGGCGGCTCCCTCCCCCGACGGGACCATCGGAGTGCGCCTGCTCGACCGCGACCACCTCGTGGCCACTGGCGCTCCCTCCGCCGACCTCGACGGTGAGCTGAGCGCGCCCCCGTCCGTGGCCGACGCCCAGGCAGCAGAGTTGCGCTACAAGGGCCTGGCCGACCACCCCTTCCCGACCTGCTTCGCCTGCGGCACCGGTCGCGACCCCGGCGACGGGCTGTGCCTGCGACCGGGCCCGCTGCAGGACGGCACGGGCCGGTATGCCGCGACCTGGGTTCCCAACGAGGCGTCCCTGCCGTTCGTCTGGGCGGCGCTGGACTGCCCAGGCGGCTGGTCCGCCGGGATCGCCGGGCGCCCCATGGTGCTCGGCACGATGACCGCGCGGGTGCAGTCCCTCCCGACACCGGGTGAGACACACGTCGTCCTCGCGTGGCAGCGAGGCGCCGAGGGACGAAAACACCTCTCCGGCAGCGCACTCTTCGCTCCGAGCGGGGTGCTCCTCGCCCGCGCCGAGGCGACCTGGATCGCCGTCGACCCATCGTCCGTCCGTCCCAGGGAGCACGCGTGAGCGACATCCGACCCACAGCCGTCGTCACCGGCGCCAGCAGCGGCATCGGGGCTGCGACGGCGCGGCTCCTCGCGCAGGCCGGCTTCCGAGTGGTGTGCGCGGCCCGACGCGCAGACCGCGTCGAAGCCCTGGCGCGGGAGATCGACGGCGTGGCGGTGCCGTGCGACGTCACGGTCGATGCTGACGTGGGGCGGCTCGCTGAGGCCGCCGGTGACGCGGTCCACGTGCTCGTCAACAATGCCGGCGGTGCTCTCGGCCTCGAGCCGGTCGCCACCGCTGACGTGGAGCTGTGGCGGCAGATGTACGAGACCAACGTGCTCGGCACGCTCAAGGTCACCAAGGCCGTCCTGCCGGCGCTCGTCGCGGCCGGCGGCGAGGGCATCGTCGTCAACGTCGGCTCGATCGCCGGCCTGCTCGCCTACGAGGGCGGCGGCGGCTACACGGTGGCGAAGCACGGTGTGCACGTGATGACCGAGACGTTGCGCCTGGAGCTCCTGGACCAGCCCGTCCGGATCACCGAGATCGCACCGGGGCTGGTGCACACCGAAGAGTTCGCCCTCACCCGGTTCGGCGGCGACCAGACCAGGGCCGACAAGGTCTATGCAGGGGTTCCCGGGCCGCTGGTCGCCGAGGACGTCGCCGACGCGATCCTCTGGATGGCGACGCGGCCCTCCCACGTCAACGTCGACCTGCTCGTGATCAAGCCTCGCGCCCAGGCTGCGCCGCACAAGATCCTTCGACTGACCTGAGCCGTCCCGGCATCCAGGAGGCAGGTGCTCAGATGGCCGGCGGGCCAGCCATCTCGGCACGCAACCCGCAGCGGTCAGGGCTGACGACGGTGCAGGCTCCACGACCCCGCGTCACCGAGGTCGCCCTCGCCCACCCGGGTGAAGACGAGGCGGTCGTGCAGGCGGTTGCGCCGACCCGCCCAGAACTCCACCTCGTCGGGGACCACGCGGTAGCCGCCCCAGAAGTCGGGCACCGGCACGTCGCGGGTCCCCTCGCCCTGCGGGAACTCTTCGGCCCTGCGCCGGTACTGCTCCTCCAGCGCCTCCCGCGAGGCAACGGGTTCGGACTGCTGGGAGGCCCACGCCGAGATCCGCGACGCCCACGGACGTGAGTCCCAGTAGTCCTGCACCTCTTCGCGGTCGACCTGCACCGCTGTGCCTCGGAAGCGGATGGCGCGGAACATCGCCGGCCAGGTGAGCGCGACCGCCATGACCGGGCGCACCGCGATCTCGCGCGCCTTGGCCGAGCCGAGTGCCGTGACGAACCCCGGGCCGCGCTCGTCGAGGAAGCGCATGAGCACGGTGCGCACGTCGGGCACCCCGTGCTCGTCGACGGTGGCGACCGACATCGCCGTCGGCTCGAACACGTCGGGCGAGGTCGCCGAGCGGGCTACGGCCTCGTCCACCCAGAGTCGCGCCTGCGCGTAGGGGGTCTCGAGCAGCATCTGCTCGCTCAGGCCGTCACCGTCGTAGTCGACACGTCCGTTGCTCATGCGACCACCGTATGCCCGAGGTTTCTCGTGGGTGACGGCACCACCGGGCCCACGGGGTGCGCCTCGCCGTAGGGTGGTCGGGTGCGCATGCCGTGGCCGGTCCTCATCCTCGCGGGGCTCGCCCTTGCCCTCGCCGCTCGTCTCGTGCTCACCGGCCTCCCTCGACGTTCCGCCGTCGCGCTGGGCACCGGGCCCGCCGTCCTGCTCGGTGTGGGGGTGCTCGGCCTCGTGGGGCACTGCGCCGCGATGTTCTACCGGAATCTCACCCTGGCGATCCCGGGAACCGGCGGCTATGTCGACGCCGTCAACGGGATGGGCCTCACCAGCAAGGTGCTGTATGCCGTGCCAGCCCTCCTCGTGCTCATCGCCCTGCGACGGTTGCCCGTTCCAGCACTCGCTGTCCTGACACTGGCTTTCGCGGTGGTCGGCGTGACGATGTATGACGGGAGTGCCCTCACCACTCACCTTGGAGCAATCCTCTTCTCGGTCCTCGCGTTGGCAGGCTGCCTGGCCGGGTGGGTCCTGCTGCCTCGCCAGGGCACTCCGCGCGGATCCGTCACGAGGGCCCCCGAGGCCGCCTGAGAGGCGCGGGTCAGGGGGTTGGGTGCCGGGAGTCATAGCGCACGAACCCAGGAGTGCGCAGCGCGAGCAGGCCGATCACGAGGATGCAGGCGATCCCCCCCGCCACGGCTGTCCATCCCTCCCCGACCTGCTCTGCCACCGTCCCGCCGAGCAGCTCCCCCAGCCGTGGGCCGCCCGCGACCACGACGATGAACACCCCCTGCAGCCGGCCGCGCATCCGGTCCGGCGCCGCACTCTGCAGGATCGTCGTGCGGAAGACGGCACTGACCGAGTCGGCTGCACCCGCCACCCCCATCGCGAGGAGCGCTCCCACGAGCGCGTGGTCTCGCGTGAGCACCCCACCGGCCCCCAGCAGTGCCAGCCCGAGGCCGGAGATGCCGACCCCCCAGCCCACGATGCTCACGAGGATCGCCGCTCCCTGGCGACGGACCGAGCCGAGCCGTCCGGAGAAGAGCATGGCGAGGATGCCGCCCACTGCCGTCGCGGCATACAGGGCGCCGACCGTGCGGGCGCCTCCCCCGAGGATCACGGCCCCCGCCGCCGGGAAGAGCACCCGCGGCTGGGCCAGCACCATGGCGGCGATGTCGGCGATGAACGTCATCCGCACGTTGGGCGCTGTTCCCAGGAACCTGAAGCCGTCCACCACCGAGCGCAGGCCGGCACGGCGTACAACCCCCTCCTCACCGTGGTCAGGTGGCACCGGCCCGAGCTTGACGAGCCCGAGAACCGCTGCGGCCGTGAGGCACGAGTCGACCGTGTACGCCGCCTTGTAACCGCCTCCGTCGATGAGCACGCCGGCCAGCAACGGACCCACCGTCATCGACGTGTTCATCGCGAAGACCGAGAGGGCGTTGGCTGCAGGGAGCTGGGCCAACGGCAGGATCCGCGGGTAGATGCTCGATCGCGCCGGCGAGGAGACCGCGAAGGCCCCGCTCCAGAGCGCCACGATGGCGTAGAGGAGCAGCACCGAGGTGTTGCCGAACCACGCCTGCGCCGCCGCGACCAGGCTCGTGCCCCACGCGACGAAGGTGGCGAGGAGTGCCACGGTGCGCCGGTCGTGGTGGTCTGAGAGGGACCCGCCGTAGAGGCCCAGCACGATGAGCGGCACGAGGGCGAACAGTCCGACGACACCGACCGAGGCGGTGGACCCGGTGATGTCGTAGACCTGCAGCCCGATGGCGACCACCGCCATCTGGGAGCCGACGTTGGAGAGGGTGAACCCGGCATACACCGCTCGGTATGCCGCGCTCTCCCGCAGCGGAGTCAGGTCCGGGAAGAGGGAGCGCAGCACCTGCAGATCATGCCCGACCCGAGGGCGCTGCGCGCCGCTGGGACTAGGGTCCGTCCATGGACACCCAGGGTCAGATCGCCCTCCTCATCGATGCCGACAACGCCCGCGCGACCCGGATCGAGCTGATCCTCGGCGAGCTCTCGACCTTGGGCGAGACCAACATCCGCCGCGCCTACGGCAACTGGACGAAGGCAGGGCTGAAGTCGTGGCAGGACGTGCTGCACGAGAACGCCATCCGACCCGTGCAGCAGTTCGACCAGAGCAAGGGCAAGAACGCGAGCGACATCGCACTGGCGGTCGACGCCGTGGAGATCCTGCACACCCAGCGGCCAGACGCGTTCGCGCTCGTCTCGAGCGACGCCGACTTCACGCCGCTGGTCATGCACCTGCGCGAGCACGGCGCCCGCGTCTACGGGTTCGGTGACGCCAAGACCCCCGCGCCGTTCCAGAGCGCGTGCACGCGGTTCCTCGTGCTCGACCGCCTCTCCTCCGACGGCGAGACGGCCACGGCGTCGGTGCCGGGGGTGGAGGAGAGCGCCCCGCCGAGCAACGGTCGTGCCCGCAAGGCCTCCGCCCCGGTGACCGCTCCCGCCACCGCCGGCACGACCACGAAGGCCGCCGCGAAGAAGGCGCCGTCGAAGAAGGCCGCGGCCGCGGCACCCAGCGCCACCCCCCAACGAGCCACCCGGGCGCAGCTCCGCGGCGACAACAAGCTCGTGTCCCTGCTGCGCAGGGCGGTGGAGAGCGCGGCCGACGACGCGGGGTGGGCCCTGGTGGGCACGGTGGGTAACCGGATCTCCAACCAGTCCTCCTTCGACTCGCGCAACTACGGCTACGCGAAGCTGAGCAAGCTCCTCGAGGCGACCGACCTCTTCGACATCAAGGACAGCGGCGCCTCGGGCATGGCCGTGCGGGATCGGCGCCAGGGGGTGGGAGGGTCCACGAGCGGCGCCCCGGGTGGGAACGAGGGCGCGTGACGTGCACAATGGGCGCGCCCGACAAAGGTGACGAGCAAGGAATGGACACCCCATGACGACGAGCGAAGCGAACCGCACCCTGAGCGACCCCGACTTCCGGCCGGGGCTGGAGGGCGTCGTGGCCTTCGAGTCCGAGATCGCCGAGCCCGACAAGGAGGGCGGCGCGCTGCGGTATCGCGGCGTCGACATCAACGACCTCGTCGGCCGGGTGTCCTTCGGCCAGGTGTGGGGGCTCCTCGTCGATGACCAGCTCGACCCGGGGCTGCCGCCCGCCGAGCCCTTCCCGCTGCCGGTGCACACCGGAGACATCCGCGTGGACGTGCAGTCCTCGATCGCCCAGCTCGCGCCCGTCTGGGGTTTCAAGCCGCTGCTCGACATCAGCGACGAGGAGGCCCGCAACCAGCTCGCGCGCGCCTCGGTGATGACGATGTCCTTCATCGGCCAGTCGGCCCACGGCCAGGGCTCCCCGATGGTGCCGCAGAGCGAGGTCGACAAGGGCTCCACCATCGCCGAGCGGTTCATGATCCGCTGGCGCGGCCAGCCCGACCCTGCGCACGTCGAGGCCATCGACTCCTACTTCATCTCCGCGGCCGAGCACGGCATGAACGCCTCGACCTTCACCGCACGCGTGATCGCCTCGACCGGCGCCGACGTCGCCGCCTGCCTCTCGGGCGCGATCGGCGCCCTCTCTGGCCCGCTGCACGGTGGTGCGCCCTCGCGCGCCCAGCACATGATCGAGGGCGTCGAACAGATGGGTGATGCCCGACGCTACGTGCGCGAGGCGCTGGACCGCAAGGAGCGGCTGATGGGCTTCGGGCACCGGGTCTACCGGGCCTACGACCCCCGGGCAGCGGTGCTGCGCGACACCTGCAAGCGCCTGGGCGCCCCGCGCTACGAGGTGGCGCTCGAGCTCGAGAAGGCCGCGATCGCGGAGCTGGCGGAGCGGCATCCAGAGCGGGTCATGGAGACCAACGTCGACTACTGGGCCGCGGTGCTGCTCGACTTCGCCCAGGTGCCCGGCGACATGATGACTCCCCTGTTCGCCTGTGCCCGCGTGGCCGGCTGGTCGGCGCACATCCTGGAGCAGAAGCGCACCGGTCGCCTGATCCGGCCGAGCGCCCGCTACATCGGTCACGGCCCCCGCGCCATCGAGGACGTCGCCGGCTTCGACCCCCAGCGCTGACCCCACCAGCGACACCTGGCGCTTTCCCCCACCCACCGCGCCAACCTCCTCAGCTCTGCGCCAGCGCCCTAACCTCTGCTAGCAGAAGGTGGTTCTGGATCCACAGGTTGCATCCTGTGGTCCTGGAACTACCCTCTGCTGAGCCCCTCGAGCCCCTGAGCCCCTCGAGCCCCTGAGCCCCTGAGCCCCTCGAGCCCTGAGCCCCTGAATCCCCGGACACACTCGACTCAGCAGAGATTCCTTCGCCGACCACAGGGTGCACCTTGTGGTTCTGGCACCACCCTCTGCTGAGCGACGGCAGCCACGAGTTGTCCACAGGCCCCCTGCAGGGAAGGGCCCACCGGGTCCACTCTTGGGTCATGGACCTCCACGACATCGCCATCGATGGGCTCGTCTCCACGGCTCAGGCCCGCTCGATCGGCCTCGGCCCATCAGACCTGCAAGCGCTGCGCTCCTCCGGAGCGATCCGCCGGCTCATCCGAGGCTGGTATGCCGTCCGCGCACCCGACGCTGACCTCCCACCGTGGCAGGGCGAGGACCACTTCGCATCGGCACGTGCGCTGCACCGGTTGACGGCGATCGCTCTGCTGCGGTCCTTCGACGGGCGAGTGTGCGCGAGCCACCAATCGGCTCTCGTACTGCAGGGCGTCTCGCTCTGGCGTTCCGATCTCTCCATGGTGCACGTCGCGCGCGTCTGCGATGACCACACCCGCCACCGCGCTGGGGCCGTGATCCATCCGGCCTGCGGCCTGGACCCCGTGCCCGACACCGCCGAGAACGGCCAGACGCGTCACCTCACGGTGCCTCCCGCCGTCGCCGTGGTCCAGGTCGGGCTGCGGCCGTTCAAGGGCGGTCGAGCGTTCCCGCTCGAGAGCCTCGTGGCCGCAGACAACGCGCTGCACCTCGGGCTCGTGACGCGCGACGACCTCGATGGCGCCGTGGCACTGCACGAGGGCCATCCCGGCATCCGTGCCGTTCGTGAGCTCCTGGCGCATGCCGATGGTCGACACGAGAGCATCGGGGAGACGCGCCTGGCGGTCGTGCTGCGCCTGCTGGGCTACGAGACGGAGCCGCAGCAACGTCGCACGATCGGTTCGACGACGTATCGGGTCGACCAGCGCATCAAGGGCACCCGCGTGGTCGTCGAGTTCGACGGCATCGTGAAGTACCTTCCAGCGGCGCCGACCGAGGACGACCTGAGCCGGGCCAGAAAGGTCCTGATCGCTGAGAAGGTGCGTCAGGACCAGCTGGCGGATGACGGTGACGAGGTCGTCCGGGTGCGCTGGGCCCAGCTCGACGGCATCCACGAGCTCGGTGCCCGGATCGAGGCAGCCATCGTGCGCTCGGGCGGCCGACTCAGCGCCTGAGCCACCCACCCGCACTCAGCACAGATTGGTGCTCCAACCACACGTTGCACCCTGTGGTTCTGGCACGAACCTCTGCTAGCAGAGGTTCGTGGCACGAGGAGTCGCATCGCGGGCCCGACGCCCACATGACGGACCCGCCGTCCGGACCCTGCGCATCGCCTGTGAAGATGACAACGGTCGTGGAGTCGCCGACGACGCCGACCCCGCGGCCACCTCCCCTGCGCGCCCGTCGCAGCAGGGGCCTCCCGCCTGCGAGCCGTCGCGGGCCGGACACCTCCACCACCACCACCACCTCGGAGCCAGCCGTGAGCGACGTCCCGCAGATCACCATCCCCGCCGACCTCCTGCCCGAGGACGGCCGGTTCGGCTCCGGGCCGTCCAAGGTTCGCCCCGCGCAGGTCGACGCGCTCGCCGCGATCGGCCGCACCGTGCTCGGCACCTCGCACCGTCAGGCCCCGGTCAAGAACCTCGTCAAGAGCGTGCGCTCGGGGCTGTCGACCTTCTTCGACCTCCCCGACGGGTACGAGGTCGTGCTCGGCAACGGCGGCGCGACCGCGTTCTGGGACATCGCTGCATTCGGCCTGCTCCGCGACCGCGCGCAGCACCTGACCTTCGGGGAGTTCTCCAGCAAGTTCGCGACCGTCACCAGGAACGCCCCGTTCCTGGGCGAGCCCACCGTCATCTCCAGCGACCCGGGCTCCCTGCCCTCGCCGCGCGCCGAGGCCGGTGTCGACACCTACGCGTGGGCGCACAACGAGACGAGCACCGGTGTGATGGCCCCGGTCCAGCGGGTGGAGGGCGCGGATGCCGATGCGCTGGTCCTGATCGACGCCACCTCCGGCGCGGGTGGCCTCCCGGTCGACGTCAGCCAGTCCGACGTCTACTACTTCGCCCCGCAGAAGTCCTTCGCCTCCGACGGTGGCCTCTGGCTCGCGCTCTTCTCCCCCGCTGCGCTCGCGCGCGTCGAGGAGATCGCCGCGAGCGGCCGCTGGGTCCCCGACTTCTTCAGCCTGCCGACGGCGGTGACGAACAGTCGCCTCGACCAGACCTACAACACCCCAGCCGTCGCGACCCTCGCCATGCTCGCCAACCAGGTCGAGTGGCTCAACGAACAGGGCGGCCTCGACTGGGCCACTGCGCGCACGGCCGATTCTTCGGGCCGGCTCTACAGCTGGGCCGAGAACACGTCGTATGCCGCGCCGTACGTCGCTGACCCGGCGCATCGCTCGCAGGTGGTCGCCACCATTGACTTCGATGACGCGATCGACGCCTCCGCCATCGCGAAGACGTTGCGCGCCAACGGGATCGTCGATGTCGAGCCCTACCGCAAACTCGGTCGCAACCAGCTGCGAGTGGCGTGCTTCCCGGCGGTCGAGCCCGACGACGTCAGCAAGCTCATCGGCTGCATCGAGCACGTCGTCGACCACGTCGGCTGAGCGCGCCTGGGGCGGTTACGCTTTTCTGCGGCGCTCCGTAGATGCAGAGAGCACTGACGATCTGCGGACGCGAGGTTTCGAGGTGACTGGCATGGACTCCGACGTCGCAATCACCGGAAGCCGGCCGAGCCGGAGCCACGATCACACCGCCCCCACGGGCAGCAGCGACGGGGGCGCGAAGACCCGCGGCAGAGCTGGGTCCGCGGGCGTTCGCGGCGACATCCAGGGGCTGCGGGCGGTGGCGGTGGTCATCGTTCTCGTCTTCCACTTCTGGCCTACCGGCCTGACCGGCGGTTATGTCGGTGTCGACGTCTTCTTCGTCATCTCCGGCTTCCTCATCTCCTCCCACCTGCTTCGCTCCCCACCCACGACCCTCGCCGCCCTCGGGGCATTCTGGGGTCGACGCATCCGCCGACTGCTGCCAGCCGCCTCACTGGTGCTCGCTGTGACCCTGCTCGCCGGGCTGGCCTGGCTGCCCTCGACGCAACTTCCGACCCTCGCCCGTGAAGTGGCGGCATCGGCCGTTTCTCTTGAGAACTGGGCGCTGGCCCGATCGGCGACCGACTACTTTGCCGCCGAGAACGCACCCAGCCCGGTGCAGCACTATTGGTCGCTCTCCGTCGAGGAACAGTTCTACGTCCTCTGGCCTCTCCTCATCGCGCTGCTCACGATCGCAGGTCGTCGCCACCGACCGGGAGCCTGGCGCTGCGCCGGACTGCTGGCCGTCACGGCGGCGTCGTTCGCGGCGTCCGTCGTCATCACCCGCACCGACCCGGCGGCCGCCTACCTCGTGACTCACACCCGTGTCTGGGAGCTCGGGCTGGGGTCCATCCTCGCGCTCATGGTCTTCAACGGTTGGCGGCTCCGCTCGTCCATGGCTCGCGTCGTCCTCGGCTGGGTGGGTCTGGGTGCCATCGCGTGGGCGGCTCTCACGTTCGACGAGACCACCGCGTTCCCGGGGTCGGCAGCCTTGCTGCCCACGCTCGGCGCAGTGCTCGTCATCGCCGCCGCGACCGACGGGCTGCGCTGGTCACCCGGCGCCCTGCTGAACTGGCGCCCGTCACAGGTCATGGGCGACCTCTCCTACTCCGTCTACCTGTGGCACTGGCCGATCGTGGTCCTCGCACCCTTCGCGCTCGGTCGCGGCCTCAACAACCTCGACAAGGCGGTGGCCGTCGCGGCGGTCCTCCTTCTCGCCCACCTGACCAAGCACTACGTCGAGGATCCGGTGCGACGCGCCAGGTCACTGGCCGTGAGCCTCCCCAAGAGCTTCGCCATCGCCGCGGCCAGTGCACTCCTCCTCACGGGCACGAGCTTCGGTGTGGCGGGCCACGCCGAGGCTGCGCGCGTCGCAGAGGAGCAGGCACTGCAACAGGCGGTGTCCAGCGACGACTGCGTCGGGGCCGCAGCCCTGCGCAACACTCGATGCGAGTCGGTCGCGGGGACGCAGCTGTTCTCCAGCCCCGCCGTGGCGAGCGCCGACCGCTCCGTGGTCTACGCGGATGGCTGCTGGTCCAACCGCCCCTACACCGCTCACAACGTCTGCACCTACGGGAAGCGCGATGGTGGCGTTCGCGTGGCGCTCCTGGGAAACTCTCATGCCGGGCACTGGCAGCCAGCCCTCGCGCCGATCGCCGAGGCCCGCGGGTGGCGTCTGGACACCTACCTCGTGTCGCAGTGCTACACGGTCACAGTCCCGGTCAACTTCGGCTCCCGCGACCTCACCAGGAACTGCACCGCCTGGAACGAATGGGCCATCGGCGAGGTCTCGTCTGGTGCTTATGACCTGGTCGTGATGAGCAACCGCACCTTCCAACAGCTGGTGGGGGTGAGCCCAGCCGACAAGGCCAGAGTCGCTCAACGGGCCTATGAGGACACGCTCGCCACCATCTCCACGAGCGGCACCCGCGTGCTCGTGATCCGTGACGTCCCCTCGGCCGTCCAGTCGGCGCCTGACTGTGTCGCCGTCCACCTCGATGACGTCGAGGCATGCGCCAACCCCGCGAAGAAGGCGCTTGAGCGCGACCCCCTCTTCGACGCCGCGAGGGTGGACACCACGGGCATGGTGTCCACCCTCGACCTGAGCGACCGATTTTGTCGAGGGGAGAGGTGTTACGTCGTGATCGGCGGGTTGATCGCCTACTTCGACCATGGCCACATGACTGCGACCTTCGCTCGCACCCTCGTACCTGACGTGGGGCCCGCACTGGACAAGGCCGTCGCCAGCCCCCGCCTCTGATGGATGACATCGCCCGGTCTGAGGGTCTGAGGGTCTGAGGGTCTCTGACGGTCAGCGGGTCAGCGCGTACCCGACTGCGACAAGAAGCAGCAGGGCCAGTACCCCGAGGGTCATCCGGCGTCGGAACAGCGGCGTCATCGCGCGGGCTCCGGGACCGGCATGGTGGGGGCCTCGAGCGCTGGCGCAGTGCTGACCCTCACCCGGGGTCGACGCTGGGACTCGTAGCTCACCCGGACGTTCTCCGAGCGCCCGAGCCAGATCGAGACGCCGATGAGCGAGAGACCGACGGCGACCGAGCCGATGCCGATGGTCCACCTCGGGCCGAACTGCTCGGAGATCCACCCGATGAGGGGCGCACCGACCGGGGTGCCTCCCATGAAGATCGCCATGTAGAGGGCCATCACCCGGCCGCGCATCTCCGGTGCCACCCGGGTCTGCACCATGGCGTTCGCCGTGGTGAGCGCGGTGAGCGCGGTCAGTCCCACCGGGACCAGGGCCAGCGCGAAGAGCCAGTAGGTGGGTGCAGCAGCCGCGAGAGCGGAGGCACCGGTGAACCCGACGAGCGAGATCAGCAGGACGCGCAGCCGCGGGACGCTGCGACGAGCCGACATCAACGCCGCAGCGAGTGACCCAATCGCCATGATCGACCCCAACAGCCCGAACTCGCTCGCACCCTTGTCGAAGACCTTCGTGGCCATCAGCGCCATCGTGATCTGGAAGTTCATCCCGAACGTCCCCAGCACGAAGACCAGCACCATGACGAGCTGGATGTCGCGCCGATGCCTGACGTAGGTGAAGCCCTCCCGGATGCCGCCGCGGCCCTTCACCCGTGGGGCGGGGCTCAGCTCGGAGGTCCGTAGCCGCAGCAGGGCGACGATGACGAAGACGAAGGTGAGGGTGTTGAGCAACAGCGCCTCCCCGGTGCCCCAGGCCGCGATGACCAGACCGGCCACCCCTGGTCCGACGAGCCGACCGGTGTTGAAGGATGCGGAGTTGAGCGCGACGGCATTCGCCAGCTTGTCCGGGGGAACCATCTCGGAGACGAAGGCCTGACGAGCAGGGTTGTCGATGGCGGTCGCGACACCTTGGAAGAGCGCGATGGCGTAGACGTGCCAGAGCTGGGCCGTGCCGGTGATCGCCAGCACCCCCAGGAGCAGGCTCGTCAATGCCAGGAGCGTCTGGGTGATCAGGAGGATGCGCCTCTTGGAGAACCGGTCCGCGATCAGGCCCGCCCACGGGGCAAGCACGAGGAAGGGAAGGAACTGGAGCCCGGTGACGACTCCGAGCGCGGTGGCGGACCCCGCTGTGAGCACGGTGAGGACGAGCCAGTCCTGACCGACGCGCCCCATCCAGGTGCCGACGTTCGAGACGAGGGCCCCGGTGGCCCAGACGCGGTAGTTGCGAACCTCCATCGAGGTGAACGTGGGGCTCACTCGGCGGCCAGCCTCTCCAGGAGGGCGGTCGCCTCGGCCATCAGGGCGCGCTCGTCGTCGGTCAGGCGCTCGAGCCGGAGGGCGAGCCACTGGTCACGACGGCACCTGGTGTCGCGGATGGTGCGCTTGCCCTCGACCGTGAGCGACAGGATCACCTGGCGACCGTCGGTGGGGTCATCGGCGCGGTCGACGAGCCCGGACTCCACGAGGCCGGAGACGGTGCGAGTCATGCTCGGCGCGCTGACGCGCTCGATGTCGGCGAGCTCCTTCGGGGTGTGCGGGCCGTCCTCGAGGCGGACGAGGACCGAGAACTGGTGCGGCGGCACAGCGGCCTGGCTCTCGAACCGCACGCGCCGGGAGATGCGCATGCAGGCCATGCGCAGGTCGCTGGTGAGGTGGTCCCGTTCGGCGCGCGTCATCGCCGTCGTTCTCGCGCTGGACGTGGTCATGGCTCACCCCTCGGAGGTCTTGTCAGATGGTTAGCACAAGTCATTACTTCGGCTAAGTATTCCATGCGTCCACCGCGCCGGCTCGCGATGCGGTCATGGTGCGCGGCCCACGCGCACATCCTGGGCGGCCATCGTCGACGGATGCCGCGGGCGGGGCATCCGCACCGAGCGCAGCGCCGGTCTCGCTACGCTGTG
>JBDSNZ010000167.1:0-4198 GCA_039915055.1 Ornithinibacter sp. | reverse complement strand
CCCTGGCGGTTCTGGATCGACGGCGAGCCGACGGTGAGCTCCTACCGACCCGGGCGGCCGCGGAACCGCGCCGCCACGTGAGGCGTCGCAGCCCCGTGCGAGTGCTCTCCGTCCCGATCCTGTGCGCAGCCGTCCTCCTCTCCGCGTGCGGCAGCGAGATGTCGCCGCCGAGGGGTGCGGATCCGGACGCGACCGCCACGGCGACCGCCAGCACAGGGTGGCCGCACACCGTGCCGGCCGCGGACGGTCCGGTCACCGGCCAGGGGACGGTGATCGAGATGCCCGACGGCACCCCGGAGCTGTGCCTTGGCCTGGTCCGGGAGTCCTACCCACCCCAGTGCGAGGGCGTCCCACTCTCGGGCTGGGACTGGGAGACCGCCGGGGCGCAGGAGGAGGCAGGGTCCGGCGCGGCCACCACGCGGTGGGGCACCTACGCCGTGACGGGCACCTTCGACGGGCTCACGCTCACGGTGACCGGCTCGGTGCCCCTTGCGCTCTACGACACCGTCGCCCCGCCGTCCCCCAGGCCCGTCGCCCCGCCCACCCTCTCGGAGGAGGGTTGGGCAGCCGTCGAGAACCGGGCCCGCGAGCTGCCCGGCGTCCTGACCGTCGGCCGGCAGGACGCGGACGGGCCCGTGTACGTCACCGTCGTCCACGACGACGGCTCGTTGCAGGCGTCCGCTGCCGCGACCTTCGGGCCGGGTGCCGTGCTCGTCACCTCGGCCCTTCGCTGAACCCACCCGTCATCGGGCCGTCGCCGCCATCTCGGCGCGCAGCCTGGTGCGCACGTCGTGCGGCGCGAAGCTGGCGTCGACCGCGGCGACGGCGAGGTCGAGCACCCCCTGCGCGTCGAGGTCCAGCAGGTCTGCGGCGATCTCGTACTCCCGGCCCAGCGTCGTCCCGAACATCGGCGGGTCGTCGCTGTTGATCGTCACCACCACTCCGGCATCGCGCATCGCCCGCACCGGGTGGTCCTCGAGCCGCTCGACCACCCGCGTCGCGATGTTCGAGGTGGGGCACACCTCCAGCGGGATGCGGTGTTCCGCGAGGTGTGCGAGCAGCCGTGGGTCCGACGCCGCCGAGGTGCCGTGACCGATGCGTTCCGCTCCGAGGTGGATCAGTGCGTCCCAGATGCTCTGCGGCCCGGTCGACTCACCGGAGTGGGGGACCGAGTGCAGCCCGGCTGCCCTCGCCCTCGCGAAGTGCGGCGAGAACTGGGGCCGGGGCACTCCGATCTCCGGACCTCCGAGACCGAAGCCGACCAGCGCCGTCGGGCCGTGGTCCACGGCATACGAGAGCGTGGCGTCGGCGGCGGGCAGCCCCGCCTCACCGGGGATGTCGTAGATCCAGCGCAGGACGATGCCGAGCTCGGACTCGGCAGCCATCCGCGCGTCCTCGATCGCCTCCGTGTAGGCCTCGATGGGGATGCCGCGGGCCACCGAGGTGTAGGGCGTCATCGTCACCTCGGCGTAGCGGACCTGCTGGGCGCACAGGTCGCGAGCCACCTCGTAGGTGAGCAGACGCACGTCGTCGGGGCTGCGGACGAGGTCGACGGTCGCGAGGTACAGCTCGATGAAGTGTGCGAAGTCGGTGAAGGTGAAGTAGTCGGCCAGTGCCGCGGGGTCGGTGGGGACCGGTGAGCCGGGGTGGCGCCCTGCGAGCTCGGCAACGACCCGCGGCGAGGCGGACCCGACGTGGTGCACGTGGAGCTCGGCCTTCGGCAGACGCGCGATGTATGCCGCGAGGTCCAGCTGTCGTGTCTGCTCACTCGTCATGGAAGGAGTGTGCCCGGACCGCTCGGCCCGTGGGAGGCTGGGCCAGCGCGGTTCCGGCCGGCCTGCGCACCAGGGACGAAGGGACATCCGGACGTGAGCGACATCCTCGACGAGCTGCACTGGCGGGGGCTCGTGGCGCAGACCACCGACGAGACCGCGCTGCGGACCGCGCTCGCGGACGGCCCGATCACGACATACTGCGGCTTCGACCCGACGGCCCCGTCGCTGCACTTCGGCAACCTCGTCCAGCTCGTCCTGATGCGCCACCTGCAGCGGGCGGGGCACCACGTGATCTGCCTGGTGGGCGGGTCGACCGGGCTGATCGGAGATCCCAGGCCGACCGCCGAGCGCGTGCTGAAGACCAAGGAGCAGACGGCGGAGTGGGTGGACACCATCCGCCGCCAGGTCGAGCCCTTCCTGGACACCGAGGGTGAGAACCCGGCGATCTTCGTCAACAACCTCGACTGGACGGCGCCGATGTCGGCGCTGGACTTCCTGCGCGACGTGGGGAAGCACTTCCGGGTCAACCAGATGGTGAAGAAGGAGGCGGTGGCAGCGCGGTTGAACAGCGACGAGGGCATCTCCTACACGGAGTTCAGCTACCAGCTGCTGCAGGGGCTGGACTACCTCCAGCTCTACCGCGAGCACGGCTGCACGCTCCAGACGGGCGGGAACGACCAGTGGGGGAACCTCACCGCCGGCTCGGACCTGATCCACCGGGTCGAAGGTGCATCGGTGCACCTGCTCACCACGCCGCTGCTGACCGACAGCTCCGGGGAGAAGTTCGGGAAGAGCGCCGGCAACGCGATCTGGCTCTCCGCGGAGATGACGAGCCCCTACGCCTTCTACCAGTACTGGCTCAACGTGGAGGACGCCTCGGTGCTGACCCTGCTCAAGGTCTTCACCGACCGGGGGCGGGATGAGGTCGCGGATCTGGAGCACCAGGTCGAGAGCGAGCCCTTCCGACGCAGTGCCCAGCGCGTGCTCGCCGCCGACGTGACCACCCTGGTGCACGGGGCGGCCGCGACGACCGCCGTGCAGGCCGCATCGGAAGCCCTCTTCGGCAAGGGGGATCTCACTGCCCTGGATGCGCGCACCCTCGAGGACGCGACGGCTGAGCTGCCGGGTGGGCGCGTCACGGTGGGGATGCCGGTCGTCGAGGCGCTCGTGGCAGTGGGACTGGTGGACTCCAGGAACTCCGCTCGTCGCGCGATCAGTGACGGGGGAGCATCGGTCAACGGGACGAAGGTGCGCGACGTCGAACGCGTCATCGAGCCCGCGGACGTGCTCCACGACCGCGTGGTCGTGCTGCGTCGGGGCCGCAAGGCCCTCGCCGCAGGACGCCTCGATCCCTGAGCACGTGTGATCTCCGGAAATCTTGGAACACGAATCCCATTGAGCCACAACGTGATTCGCCACCGACCCTGCCGATCGACCTGAGCAGGACCACCACGGATTTGTGTTCCTCGCAGAACGTCATCTACTGTTCTGCACGTCAGCCCGAGAGGGAGGAACGGACGCCAAGCGGCAGGGTGAGAACCCCGCACCAAGCAGGCCGGTCCCGCGAGCTGAACCCCACACCCGCAAGGGAACACGCACCGCCACGGTGGTGCTTGGACGCGAGTGGAGCTGGTCGCCGAAAGGCTGCTAGAGTGGGAACCCGCCGAGAACCAAGCGCGAACGGTCCGGCCGCACCCTGTGACTATCACAAGGTCTGCGGTTCACGGATTTGACGCCCAAGCGCGAGGCGGGTAAGTTAGAACGGTTGCCTCACGGCGACACGGAAACAGCCCCGCTGGCCTGCCCCAACTGAGCGAGTCACCGGTGCGCGTCCGAACCTTGAGAACTCAACAGCGTGTCAAAAATCGATGCCAATTAACCTCGTCGCATCGCTTCGCCATCCGGCCACCAGGTCGGGTAACGAGTGGTGCACGAAAATCCTTTGGTTGGACAACGAACAACAGCGAAAGCTGGTTGTTCGTGCTCAGCCAGTGAAACAACCCTTTGTGGGTAAAGATTTCTCGACCTCGTGTCGGGAGTCATACATCAACGGAGAGTTTGATCCTGGCTCAGGACGAACGCTGGCGGCGTGCTTAACACATGCAAGTCGAACGGTGACCTCGAGAGCTTGCTCTTGGGTGATCAGTGGCGAACGGGTGAGTAACACGTGAGTAACCTGCCCCAGACTCTGGAATAACCCCGGGAAACCGGAGCTAATACCGGATACGAGACGGAGAGGCATCTCTACCGTCTGGAAAGTTTTTCGGTCTGGGATGGACTCGCGGCCTATCAGCTAGTTGGTGAGGTAATGGCTCACCAAGGCGACGACGGGTAGCCGGCCTGAGAGGGCGATCGGCCACACTGGGACTGAGACACGGCCCAGACTCCTACGGGAGGCAGCAGTGGGGAATATTGCACAATGG
>JBDSNZ010000112.1:0-4719 GCA_039915055.1 Ornithinibacter sp. | reverse complement strand
ACCCGTCGTGCTTGCGGTGCTCGTAGAGCATCGACTCGTCCTGGATCTTGCCGCGCTGGTAGCCCGTCTCCATCGCCCCGAGCACTCCCCCTCGCTCGCTGATCCGGTCGAACTCGGCGAGCACCGCCGCCTCCACGAGGTCTGTGAGCTCGTCGACGACGAACGAGCCCTGCAGCGGGTTCTCGTTCAGCGCCAGGCCCCATTCCTTGGTGATGATCATCTGGATCGCCAGCGCCCGGCGCACCGACTCCTCACCGGGCGTCGTGACGGCCTCGTCGTAGGCGTTGGTGTGCAGGCTGTTGGCGTTGTCATAGATCGCGGTGAGCGCCTGGAGGGTGGTGCGGATGTCGTTGAAGTCCATCTCCTGGGCGTGCAGCGACCGGCCGCTGGTCTGGACGTGGTACTTCAGCTTCTGGCTGCGCTCGTTGGCTCCGTACTTCTCCTTCATCGCGATCGCCCAGACCCGACGCGCGACCCGGCCGATCACCGTGTACTCCGGGTCCATCCCGTTGGAGAAGAAGAACGAGAGGTTGGGCGCGAAGTCGTCGATGTCCATGCCGCGGGCGCGGTAGGCCTCGACGTAGGTGAAGCCGTTGGCGAGCGTGAAGGCGAGCTGGCTGATCGGGTTCGCCCCCGCCTCGGCGATGTGGTAGCCGCTGATCGAGACCGAGTAGAAGTTGCGCACCTTCTGCTCGATGAACCACTCCTGGATGTCGGCCATCATCCGCAGGCTGAACTCGGTGGAGAACAGGCAGGTGTTCTGACCCTGGTCCTCCTTGAGGATGTCGGCCTGCACCGTGCCGCGCACCTGCGCCAGGGCCGAGGCGCGGATGCCGGAAGCCTCCTGCTCCGTGGGCTCGCGTTCCTGCTCGGCCGCCCACTGCTCCACCTCGCGGTCCATCACGGCGTTGAGGAAGAACGCGAGGATCGTCGGCGCGGGTCCGTTGATCGTCATCGACACGCTCGTGCTCGGAGAGGTGAGGTCGAAGCCGGCATACAGCGCCTTCATGTCCTCCAGGGTTGCCACCGAGACGCCTGAGGTGCCGACCTTGCCGTAGATGTCGGGGCGCGGGTCAGGGTCACGGCCGTAGAGCGTGACCGAGTCGAAGGCGGTCGAGAGCCGTGTCGCCGGCTGGCCCTCGGAGAGCAGGTGGAACCGGTGGTTGGTGCGGAAGGGGTCGCCCTCACCCGCGAACATCCGCGCCGGGTCCTCGTTGTCGCGCTTGAAGGGGAACACCCCGGCGGTGAAGGGGTAGTGGCCGGGGAGGTTCTCACGGCGAAGGAACGACACGAGATCGCCGTCGTCGCTGTATCGCGGCAGCGAAACCCGGCGGATCCGGTTGCCGGAGAGTGTCTCTCGCACCAGGGATGTGCGAATCTCCTTGTCGCGCACTGTGACGACCTGCTCGTCGCCAACGTAGGCCTCGACGACCGAGGACCACCCGGACAGCTGGCGCGCCACCGACAACGGCAGGCCCTCACGGGCGCCGTCGAGGAGGGCGTCGACAGCCGAGCGGTCCGAGCCCGCGTGCGACAGGTCCTCGCCGACCTCGGTGAGCCGCTGCACCCGGCGTGCCGCCGCGGCATACCGAGCCGTGTCCTCGTGGTAGCCACGGACGGTCTCGGTGATCTCGGCGAGGTAGCGCACTCGCTGCGGTGGCACGACCTGGCGCAGCACCGAGGAGTGCCGCACGTCGACCGGCGCAAGGGCACCCTCGGAGACCTCCAGACCGCACTCGGCGAGCAGGCCGCGCAGCTCCTGGTAGAGGGCGGTCACCCCGTCATCGTTGAAGGTGGCCGCAGAGGTGCCGAAGACCGGCATGTCCTCCGGCTTCTTGCCGAAGGCCTCCCGGTTGCGCACCATCTGGCGCCCGACGTCGCGCAACGCGTCCAGCGCGCCGCGCCGCTCGAACTTGTTGATCGCCACGACGTCGGCGAAGTCGAGCATGTCGATCTTCTCGAGCTGGCTCGCTGCACCGAACTCGGGAGTCATGACGTAGAGGTTGACGTCGGCAAAGGTGGTGATCGCGGCATCGCCCTGGCCGATGCCGGGCGTCTCGACGATGACGAGGTCGTATGCAGCTGCCTTCAGGATCGTCAGCACGTCGCCGAGTGCTTCGGGCACCTCGCGGCTGCCGCGGGTCGCGAGGGACCGGAAGGAGATGCGGTCGCCGTCGAGGGAGTTCATCCGGATGCGGTCGCCGAGCAGGGCCCCGCCGCCCCGGCGCCTCGTCGGGTCGATCGCGACACACGCAACGCGCAGCTTGTCCTGCTGGTCCATCCGGATGCGGCGGACCAGCTCATCCGTGAGGCTGGACTTGCCCGAGCCGCCGGTTCCGGTGATGCCGAGCACCGGCACGCGCCGACGCGCGGCCGCTGCCACGAGCTCGGCGCGCATCCCCTCGTCGAGGTGACCGGTCTCCGCGGCAGTGATGGCGCGGGCCACGGCCGCCCGCTCTCCGGACATGACGGCCTGAGCCGTGGTCGGGCGCGCCTCCCAGAGGTCGGTGTCGCAGGCGGCGATGACCTGGTTGACCATGCCCGGCAGCCCGAGCCGCTGGCCGTCCTCGGGGCTGAAGATCGTGACGCCGGCATCACGCAGGCGCGCGACCTCGGCGGGAACGATGACCCCGCCGCCGCCGCCGACGACCCGTACGTGCCCGGCACCGGCCTCGCGCAACAGCTCCACGAGGTATTCGAAGTACTCCACGTGCCCGCCCTGGTAAGAGCTGACTGCGACTCCCTGGACATCCTCCTCGACGGCCGCGTCGACGACCTCCTGCACGGAGCGGTTGTGGCCGAGGTGGATGACCTCGGCGCCCTGGCTCTGCATGATCCGCCGCATGATGTTGATCGACGCGTCGTGGCCGTCGAACAGGGCTGACGCGGTGACGATGCGCACCGGGTGGGTCGCGACGTGGAGCTCGTGCTTCGGGCTGGACGGCTGGTGTGCCATGGGGGTCCCTTCGAAGGCGGTGCACCCGATGCTAGGACGTCCACGGACATACCGACCAGTCACCGACAGGCTGGTTGGCGGCGCGTGGTGGGCTCAGCGGGCGATGCCGGACGCGTAGGGATCGGGAGCCGCGCCGTCGACGACCCACTCGATCACCGCTCGCGCATACCCCTCGTCCACCACGCGCACGGGCACGTCGCGCTGGAGGCGAGCCCAGGAGTGCGCCCGGTGCAGGCACGAGATGCGGTCGGCGGCGGGCAGCAGTGCGACGAGCATCTCGCGGTCCCACCGGTCGGTCCATGGCTCGAGTCCCGCGTCGACCGCGCGCACGAGCGCCGGGTCGTCCTCGCAGAGGTCGAAGCGGTGACGCATGATCCACCGGGGGATGCGCAGGGTCGTGAGCGGATGCGCCCACAGTGAGTCCCCGAGATCGATGTAGGTCATCCCTCCCCCAGACCGCCGGAAGGCGTTGCCGAGGTGGAGGTCGTTGTGCTGGAGGGTGCACGGCATCGAGCTGGCCCCGAGCACCGCAGCCGCCTCGTGGATCCGATGGAGCCCGTCGTCGACGAGCACCACCTCCTCCTCCGTCGGGCGGCGCGGGTCCTCGCTCGGCAACGACCGCAGCCTCCCGAGGAGGTCTCTCACCCAGGCAACCACGTCGTCGGGGGCGCTCGGAAAGATCGGCACCCCCGTCGCGAGGACCTCCTCAGCGTGCTCGCTCAGCACGCGTTGTGCCAGCGCATACCCCTCCACGGCCGCGACCCAGTCATCGACGGGTGGCGGCGTCTCGTCGTGCCACAGCGGCATCCCCACGTCGGCCGTCGCGAACCAGCCACGTTCGGAATCGAGAGCGATCAGCGGAGGGCACAGACCCGGAAGGATCTCCTCCACAGCCGCGACGAGCGTGGCCTCGAATGCCTGGGACGGGGCGTTCTCCTTGACCCACACGCGGCCGGCATCCGTCTCGACGTGCAGCACCGTCGACCAGAACCGCACGTGTTCCTGGACCAGGGGGCCAGTTGGGGTGCGGCCGGAGTCGGCGAGTGCCGGCCAGAGCCAGGACTCGAGCTCCGCTCTCCACTGGTGGCTGCGCCACAGCGCGGGGAGGTCACGCTCCACGATGCCGGCCCACCCACTCGACCGCCTCGGCGTAGCCCTGCACGCCCCGACCGATGATGACGTGGTCGCAGACGTCGGTGAGGTAGGAGTGGTGACGGAACTCCTCCCGGACGTGGATGTCGCTGATGTGCACCTCGACCCGCGGCACCCGACAGGCGGACAACGCGTCTCTGAGCGCCACCGACGTGTGGGTGTAGCCGGCGGCGTTGATGATGATGCCGGCGCTGCCCGACCGACCCTCTTGCACCCAGTCGATCAGCACCCCTTCGTGGTTGCTCTGACGGAAGTCGAGGTGGAGGTCTGCGAGATCAGCGGCCGCACGGCACAGTCCTTCGACGTCGGCCAAGGTCGCGCTGCCGTAGACGGCGGGTTCGCGCTCGCCGAGAAGGTTGAGGTTCGGCCCGTTGAGCACGAGCACCGTGCGGTCGTCCATGGTCGGCAAGTATGCCGCCGAGTCGCCCAGCGCGTCGTCAGAAGGGCGGGGCGCCTGCGGGGAGCTCCGCGACTGGTGCGGGCGTCGCGGGGATGCCGTGGGGCTGGGGCGTCGGTGGTGGCCAGTGGGTGTGGTCGGGCAGGGTGACGCGTTTCTCGCCGGTGGGTGAGATCCAGGTGATGACCCCGTCGGGTTCGAGGGTGTAGCGCCA
>JBDSNZ010000096.1:0-3659 GCA_039915055.1 Ornithinibacter sp. | reverse complement strand
CTGCCCCGGGTGCTCGCCATCGGGCACACCTCGGGCCACGACCTCGTGACGGGGGTCTTGGCCGCGCTCGCGGCCCGGCAGCCCTCGTTCGGACGGAGTGCTGCATGACCACCCACGTCGAGCTGCGTCGCGGTGCCTACCACGACTCGGTCAGCCTGCTCCAGGTCTCGCGCACCGTCGCGGGCACGCCCGGCATCCGCGCCGCCCAGGTCGCCATGGCCACCGACCTCAACGTCGAGGTGCTCACCGGCATGGGCTTCGACGTGCCGGAGGGCGCCGGGCCCAACGACCTGGTCGTGGCGCTCCACCTGGAGGAGGGCACCACGATCGACGACGGTCTCACCGCGGTCGAGGCAGCCCTCGCCGGGCTGCGCGGTGGTGAGGGCGCAGGGGAGGAGGTCGTGGCGCCGCGCACGCTCGGGTCAGCCATCGCGGCTGGCCCGGCCACCCTCGCGGTCATCTCGGTGCCCGGCGCGCACGCGGTCACCGAGACCTACGACGCCATCGCGGCCGGCGCCTCGGTGATGCTCTTCTCCGACAACGTGCCCGTCGAGGACGAGGTGCGCCTGAAGGACGCCGCAGCAACCGCCGACGTGCTTCTCATGGGGCCGGACTGCGGAACGGCGCTGGTCGGCGGGGTCGCGCTCGGCTTCGCCAACGTCGTGCGAGCAGGCAGCATCGGCCTCGTGGCGGCATCGGGCACCGGCGCCCAACAGGTGATGTGCCTGCTCGACGCGGCGGGCGTGGGGGTGAGCCACTGCCTCGGCGTCGGCGGTCGCGACCTCACCGCCACCGTCGGCGGACGCTCCACGCGCCAGGCCCTCGCCGCGCTCGCCGACGACCCGGCCACGACCTCGGTGGTCCTCGTCTCCAAGCCCCCGGACCCGCGCGTGCTCGCGGAGATCGAGGCGTATGCCGGTGGGCTGGGTCTGCGCGTGCACTGGGCGACGCTCGGTGCGGGTCGACCCGACCTGACGCGCGCGGTCGAGGACGTGCTCGCTGCCGAGGGCATCGAGGTGCCGGCGTGGCCGTCGGTGACCGCGCCCGACGATGACGCCGACCTGACCCGCGGGCCCGCCCTGCGCGGGCTGTTCTGCGGGGGAACTCTCGCCGACGAGGCCATGCTCGTGGCGGAGGGTGAGTTGGGCGCCATCGCGTCCAACATCGCGCACGACCCGGCACTCCTCCTCGGGCCGGGCCTGCACGACGAGGGGCACCTGGTCATCGACTTCGGCGACGACGGGCTGACCCGCGGCCGGGCCCACCCGATGATCGACCCGACGCTGCGGATGGAGCGGATCGCCGCAGAGGCGGCCGACCCGACGTGCGGGGTGTTGCTGCTCGACCTCGTGCTCGGCCACGGGTCTCACACCGACCCGGCGCCCGACCTGGCCGACGCCATGACGACGGCTCGGGCCACGGCGCACGCGGAAGGCCGGGCGCTGCCGGTGGTGGTCTCCCTCGTCGGCACCGACTCCGACCCCCAGGACCGAGCGCGGTGCAGTGACACGCTGGCAGCCGCGGGTGCGTCCGTCTTCCTGTCCAACGGCGCCGCCACCCGGCACGCGCTCGCCCTGTTGAGGAGCACCCGATGACCCGCCCCCTGCACGGTCTGCTCACGAGCGACCCGGTCGTCGCCACGGCCGGGGTGTCCCTCTTCGCGGACGCGTTGCGCGACCAGGCGGTGCCGGTGACCGAGGTGGACTGGCAGCCGCCGATGCCCGGCACCGAGGCCGACCTCGCCCGCGTCATGGGTGACGGGCGCCGCGCCGCCGCCGATGCCCTGGCGTTCGAGCGGATGACGAGCGCCGAGGCCACGCTGGTCGACGTCGTGCCCGCGAGCGACGCGCTCGGGCTCGAGCGGGGCACCTTCCTGCATGCCGGCCCGCCGATCGAGTGGGAGCGCGCATCGGGACCGATGCGCGGGGCGCTCATCGGGGCAGTGCTCTTCGAGGGCCTCGCTGACACCCCCGAGGAGGCCGAGCGCCAGCTGGCCGGTGCGGCCTACGACCTCGAGCCGTGCCACCACCGTGGGGCGGTCGGCCCCATGGCCGGGGTCGTCAGCCCGTCGATGTGGCTCTACGCGCTGCGCGACGACGTGCACGACAACGACTCGTGGTGCTCGCTCAACGAGGGCCTGGGCAAGGTGCTTCGCTACGGCGCCTACGGGCCGGAGGTCATCACCCGGCTGCACTGGATGACCGACGTGCTCGGACCGATCCTGCGCCAGGCGGTGCGCTCGACAGGGCCGATCGACATCCGGGCGATCATCGCCCAGATGCTCCAGATGGGCGATGAGGGGCACAACCGCAACCGCGCCGGCTCGCTCATGCTGCTGCGCGACCTGTTGCCCGGCATGATCACCGCCGACGCCTCGTCCGCCGACATCGCGGAGGCTGTGCGCTTCTCGGGCGCCAACGAGCACTTCTTCCTCAACCTCGGGATGCCGGCGTGCAAGCTCGCGACGCTGGCGGCCGAGGGCATCCCCGGGTCGAGCGTGGTGACGACGATGGCGCGCAACGGCACCGACTTCGGCATCCGCGTCTCGGGCACCGGTGAGCAGTGGTTCACGGGCCCGGCGAACACCCCCGAGGGGTTGTTCCTCGGCGACTACGGCCCCGACGACGCCAACCCCGACATCGGGGACTCGGCGATCACCGAGACCGGTGGCATCGGCGGGTTCGCGATGGCTGCCGCCCCCGCGATCGTGCGCTTCGTCGGTGGTGACGTGCCCTTCGCGCTGCGCACGACGCGCACGATGTATGAGATCACCGGCGGGGAGCACCCGGCATACCAGGTGCCGATCCTGGGTTTCCGGGGCACTCCGACGGGCATCGACGTGACCAAGGTGGTGCGCACCGGGCTCCTCCCGCAGATCAACACGGGCATGGCGGGGCGCGTCGCGGGCACCGGGCAGGTGGGTGCGGGGCTCGTCACACCACCGGCCGAGTGCTTCACCGCAGCCCTGGCCGCCCTCGCCGCAGCCATCCCCGACGACACGTTCTGACGCCACTGGCGGCATGAAAGAATTGCCGGGTGACTGCGACCCGGTTGGACGGCAAGGCGATCCTCGCGACGATCAAGGAGGAGCTCACCGCCCGCGTGGCCACCCTCGCCGAGCATGGCGTCGTCCCCGGACTGGGCACGGTGCTCGTCGGCGACGACCCCGGCAGCCATTGGTACGTCGGGGCCAAGCACCGCGACTGCGCCGAGATCGGCATCCGCAGCCTGCGTCACGACCTGCCTGCCGGCACCTCCCAGGACGAGGTGCTCGCCGTGGTGCGCAGCCTCAACGAGGACCCCGACTGCACCGGCTTCATCGTGCAGCAGCCGACCGGCCTCGACGAGAACGCCATCCTCTCCGCCGTCGACCCCGCCAAGGACGTCGACGGGCTGCACCCGATGAACCTCGGCTGGCTCGTGCTGGGGGAGCCCGCGCCGCTGCCGTGCACGCCGGTCGGCTGCATCGAGCTGCTGCGCCGGTATGCCGTGCCGATCGCGGGTGCCAAGGTCGTCGTCGTGGGTCGTGGGCTCACGGTCGGGCGTCCATTGGGCCTGATCCTCACCCGCAAGTCCGAGAACGCGACGGTCACGCTGTGCCACACCGGAACCCGCGACCTCGCAGCCGAGGTGCGCCAGGCCGACATCGTCGTGGCCGC
>JBDSNZ010000065.1:0-3975 GCA_039915055.1 Ornithinibacter sp. | reverse complement strand
GCCGTGGGCTCACAGCTCGTGGCTGCCGCGACCCAGACTCTTGAACCGAGCGGCGTCAGCCTGTGGCTCCGGCCGTAACGGTATGTGGACGTTGCCCCACTAGAAAGGTCGCACCATGACGACACTGAACGCCTCGCTCCGCCGCCGCTTCGGCGGCAGTTCGGCGTCGCTCGCCCGGCGGACCGACGCCGGCGCGCTGGTGCACGAGGAGGTCGCGGCCGACACCACCGTCGCCGACCTCCCCGCCGTCGACATCGCGCCCAACGACCCGCTGCTGATGTTCCTGCAGGGGGCGAGCGGCGCGGTCGACGTCGACTCACTCGAGCTGAACTCGCCGGCGCTCGCCGAGATGAGGGCGGTCGGAGTCAAGCTCGTCGTGCCGCTGCTCAGCCAGGGAGAGCTCATCGGTGTGCTGAGCCTGGGCCCGCGTCGCTCGGAGCAGGAGTACTCCACCGACGACCGCAGGCTCCTCGACAAGCTCGCCGCGCAGGCGGCACCGGCCCTGCGGGTGGGACAGCTGGTGCGTCAGCAGCAGGTCGAGGCCCGCACCCGCCAGCGCTTCGAGCAGGAGCTCGAGGTGGCGCGGCTCATCCAGCAGAACTTCCTGCCCAAGGAGCTCCCGGACCTGCCCGGGTGGGAGATCGCGGCCCTCTACCGGCCCGCTCGAGAGGTCGGCGGTGACTTCTACGACGTGATCCCCCTGCCGGACGGCCAGGTGGGGTTCGTCATCGGCGACGTCACCGACAAGGGTGTCCCCGCCGCGCTCGTCATGGCGGCCACCCGCAGCGTGCTGAGAGCGTCGGCGCAACGGCTGGTCGACCCCGCGGTGGTGCTCGAGCGGGTCAACGAGCACCTGTGCCCGGACATGCCGGCCAAGATGTTCGTGACGTGCCTCTACGGCGTGCTGCAACCGGACACCGGACACTTCCGCTTCGCCAATGCCGGCCACGACCTGCCGTACGTCAAGACGGCTGAGGGGTCGGTCGAGCTGAGGGCGCGCGGCATGCCGCTCGGTCTGATGACCGGGATGAGCTATGAGGAGAAGGCGACCGTGCTCGCCCCCGGCGACACGCTCCTGCTGCACTCCGACGGCATCGTCGAGGCCCATGACCCGCAGGGGAACATGTTCGGCTTCCCCAGGCTGAAGGAAGCGGTGGCGCACCACCGTGGTGGGGGCGAGCTCATCGAGCTGGTACTCGCCGACCTGCGCGAGCACACCGGTGACGGGGCGGAGCAGGAGGACGACATCACGCTGCTCACGCTGGCGCGGTCCCCAGGGGCCGGCAGCGATGTCAAGACTTCCGGGACTCGGCAGCTGGTGGAGTTCGACGTGCCCAGCGCCGAGGGGAACGAGCGCCTGGCCCTGGCCCGGGTCAGCACGATCGTCGCACCGCTGGGGCTCAGCGAGGCCCGGCTCAAGCGCCTGGAGACCGCGGTCGCCGAGGCGACGATGAACGCGATGGAGCACGGAAACGGTTATCGCGACGACCTCTTCGTCACGGTTCGGGTGCTGACCGATGCCGACACGGTGCGCGTACAGATCAGCGACCACGGGGGTGCACCGGCGGATCGTGACAGCGAGGTCCCCGACCTCGAGGCCAAGCTCGCCGGGCTGCAGCGTCCGCGCGGCTGGGGGCTCTTCCTCATCAAGAACATGGTCGACGAGGCCCACGAGTCCAGTGACGGCCACCTCCACGTCCTCGAGCTGGTCATGCGCCTGGGCGACGAGGTCGAGGACGCCACCACCGACGAAAGGAAGGTGCGCGATGACGACACATGAGGTCATGACGGCGGTACGACGGCGGGGCGAGGTGGCGGTCATCGACCTCGTCGGAGACGTCAACGCGCACGCGGAGGCAGCCGTGCACGACGCGTGGCAGGAGGCCACGCGGGAACGCCCGGAGGCGGTCGTCCTGAACTTCGAGGGAGCGGGCTACATCAACTCCACGGGCATCGCCCTGATCGTCGAGATGCTTGCCAGCGCCAGCAAGCAGAAGCTGCCGATCCGGGCCTACGGACTCACGCCGCACTACCGCGAGATCTTCGAGATCACGCGCCTGGCCGACTTCCTGGCCATCAACCCCGACGAGGACAGCGCCGTGAGTGGTGCTGGAAGGAGCACTCCATGACCGAGGCGACAGCGACATTCTCGATGCGGCGAAACGGCAGCGCTGCGGTGGTGGACATCGCGGGCGACGTGACCTCGGGCTCGGAGCACGAGCTGATGAGTGCCTACGACCTGGCGGGTGACGCTCGAGCGGTCGTCCTGAACTTCTCCGACCTGGCCTACATGAACAGTGGCGGCATCGGCCTGCTCGTGACCCTGCTGGTGCGCGCGAACCGGCACTCGAAGCAGCTCATGGCGTTCGGCCTCTCCGACCACTACCAGCAGATCTTCGAGCTGACCCGGCTGGACGAGGCCGTCAGCATCTACCCCTCCGAGCAGGCGGCTCTCGTCGCCGCCGGCGTCAAGTGAGCGACAGGAGAAGGCCATGAGCGATGCCGACAGGACCATCGAGCCGACGAGTGACATCGTCGGGGAGCCGAACCACTGGGCCAGCGGTGTGTCGCGGCTCAGTGTCTCGAACGCACCGGCCGGAGCGATGAACCTCAACGTCACCGGGCGCCGGCTGGCCGGCCCCATCCAGGGCTTCGGGAAGATGTGGCAGAAGACCTACCAGGTCTCGCTGCCGCGTGAGCAGGTCTCCGCCGTCGAGCTGATCTCGACGTGGAAGGAGAACTTCCCCGACTTCTGGCCCAAGGGCAACGTCTTCTACGCCCCGCTGACCGGGATCGAGCCGGGTGAGGTGGCCCTGCTCAACATGAGCCTGCCGGGCCGGATGAAGTTGTCGACCGGTGTGATGGTGCTCTATGCCGACGAGGAGTCGTTCACCCTGATGACACCGCAGGGGCACATGTTCGCCGGGTGGATCACGTTCAGCGCCATCGAGAAGGGCGACGTCACCGTGGCCCAGGCCCAAGTGCTCATGCGAGCGTCCGACCCCGTCTTCGAGCTGGCCCTGGCGTTGGGTGGCCACCGACAGGAAGACCGCTTCTGGGCAGAGACGCTCACCGCGGTGGCGACCCGTTTCGGCCACACCGTTGCGGTCGACACCCGGGTGTTGTGCGTCGACTCGCGGCGACAGTGGTCGCGGTGGGGCAACGTGCGGCACTCCTCGGCCATCTCCTCGACCGCCTACATGCTGGCCACGCCGTTCCGTGCCATGGCGAGACCGTTCCGCAACGCCGGCGGGTCCTGACCGATCGGTCAGGGCCGCGCCCAGAAGTCCCGCAGCAGGGCGGCGAGGGCGCGAGGCTGCTCGAGGGGCACCAAGGTGCGGGCTCCGGCGACGGTGGCGACGCGGGCGCCGGCTGTGTGTCGAGCCGCTGCGGCGGCATCCTCCGGGCTCCAGTCACCGCGGCCGTCCGAGGCGACAAAGAGGCTTAGGACGCAGATGTCGGCGAGCTCGTCGGTGACGTCGCTCCGGTTCAGGATGAAGGACCCGACCGCGTTGGACAGGCTGGCTCGGCTGGGGCGGCTCAGGCCATCGAGCACCAAGGCGCGAAGCACCTCGTTGCGCTGCGACGCCTCGGTGAGCATCCCGTCGAGAATCGCCCCGCGCACCGGACCGATCACGCCGACCGTTCGTAGGACTGGGCGCAGGAGCAGGATTCGGCGGCGGAGTGCGGGGCTGATCGGCTCCGGTGGGGCACTGATGGCCACGAGACTGCGGAGCACGTCCGGTCGGGTCGCCAGCTTGAACCCGACGTGTCCCCCGAAGGCATTGCCCACCCAGTCGACGGGCTCGGTGATCGACAGGCCCTGCAAGAGGTCGAGCGCCGCTCCCGCCGCTCCGGCGATGTCGCTCTCCCGCCGTAGGGGCTCGCTCAGCCCCAGGCCCGGCCCGTCCACCAGCACGTAGCGTCGACCGCCGGGAAGGTGGGGCAGCAGCAGGTCCCACGTGTGGCTGTCGA
>JBDSNZ010000026.1:0-6146 GCA_039915055.1 Ornithinibacter sp. | reverse complement strand
TGCGCAGCAGCCTGTCCTCGTAGAGCTGGGAGGAGCGGGTGGTCCACCCGAACTTGTCGTACTGGTAGCGCCAGATGTGGCCGACGACGAAGACGGCCAGGCAGACGTAGGGGAAGATCACCCAGAGGACGGTGCTCATCGCGGGGCTCCTACCGGGATGTCGAGGCCGAGGTCGGTGACCGACCGGGCCGCTGGGCGGGGGTTGAGACGCTCGTCGAGCGCCGGGTCCATGTGCATGTCCGAGCCGTAGGGCGAGGTGTCGATGCCGACGTCCTCGCTCGGGGGACCGGCTGCGATGAGGCGGCGCAGGGCCTCCTCGGAGTCACCGTCGAGCTGCGGCAGCGTGGAGCGCAGGGCGTCGATCACCCCGGCCCACCGGGACTCGCGGTGGTGCAGCGCGCGGGCGAGCAGCTCGATGCCGACCCGGTGGTCGTTGAGCAGCCGCCACGCCACGTCGCCGTCGTGCAGCGCCCCGAACTCCAGGAGCACGGGGAGGAAGTCGGGCAGCTCCGCGGCTTCCAACTCGACCCCTGCCGCGCTGTAGGCCTGCTTGAAGCGCACCAGCGCGACGCCGCGCTTGCGGGTGTCCCCGTCGGTGAAGTAGGTCAGGTGCAGGGCGCAGCGGCGGGTCACGTCGAAGGTGTCGACGTAGTCGACCTGCAGCTCGCGGAGCGCGGTGCCCTCCAGCACGTCCATGAAGGCCGTGAGGTCGACAACGTGGTGCTCCGGCACCTCGGCGAGGGCCGCCCGCAGCAGCGGGACCCGGGCCACGAGCTCCTCGGAGGGGTAGTCCAGCAGGAGCGAGACGACCTGCCACACGCTTGCGCGGTGCGACGGGTCGAGCGCGGATCGGCTGCGCCGGTCACGTCGCCACTGCATCAGTCACCGTCCTTGGGGAACATCCCGCTGGGCACGCCCTTGCCGTCCCAGTTCAGCAGGTTGACCCTGCCGTGGGTCGACCCGCCCGAGAGGAGCTCCCCGGAGGTCTGGCGCTCCTTGAGCATCTCGAAGTTCTCCGCGGCCACACCGCTGAGCACTCCCGAGCCCTCGCCGAAGATCTCGCCCTGGCCGCCGCCGTAATCGCTCACGGCGCAGTCGGTCGCGAGCTCCTCGAGGTTGTGCGCCTGTTCGGCGTGGGCCGTGGGAATGACGTAGCGCTCCTCGTACTTCGCGATGGCGAGCAGCCGGAACATCTCGTACATCTCCTCGCCCGTCATGCCCACCGACTCGGGGATCTCCTCGCGCGGGTCGCGCCCGAGGTTGATGTCGCGCATGTACGACCGCATCGCCGCGAGCTTGCGCAGCACCAGGTCGACCGGCTCCACGTCACCGGCGGTGAAGAGGTTCGCGAGGTACTCGACCGGGATGCGCAGGGTGTCGATGGCGTGGAAGAGGTTGTCGTGGTCCTCGGCGTCGTGGCCGGAGTCCTTCAGGGCGTCCGCGACGGGTGAGAGTGGTGGGATGTACCAGACCATCGGCATGGTGCGGTACTCCGGGTGCAGGGGCAGCGCGACCTTGTAGTCCATGATGAGCCGCCGCACCGGGGACTTCTTCGCGGCCTCCAGCCAGTCACCAGGGATGCCGGCCGCCTCGGCCGCGCGGGCGACCTCGGGGTCGAAGGGGTCGAGGAAGACACCCCGCTGGGCCTCGAAGAGGTCGTGGTCGTCCTCGACGGAGGCCGCCTCGAGCACCGCGTCGGCGTCGTAGAGCATGATCCCGATGTAGCGCAGTCGCCCGACGCAGGTCTCCGAGCACACGGTCGGGATGCCGACCTCGATGCGGGGGTAGCAGAAGGTGCACTTCTCGGCCTTGCCGGTCTTGTGGTTGAAGTAGACCTTCTTGTAGGGGCAGCCGGTGATGCACATCCGCCACCCGCGGCAGCGGTCCTGGTCGACCAGGACGATGCCGTCCTCCTCGCGCTTGTAGATCGCGCCGCTGGGGCACGAGGCGGCGCACGAGGGGTTGAGGCAGTGCTCGCAGATCCGCGGCAGGTAGAACATGAAGGTCTGCTCGAACTCCATCTTCACCTTGTCCTCGATGCCCTTGAGCATCGGGTCCGCGGCGGCGTGCTGGCGGCTGCCGCCGAGGTCGTCGTCCCAGTTGGCCGACCAGGACACGTTCATCGGCTTGCCCGAGATCAGGCTGTGCGGTCGCGCGACGGGGAAGTGCTTCTGGGCGGGCGCGTTCAGGAGCGTGTCGTAGTCGTAGGTCCACGGCTCGTAGTAGTCCTGGATGCTCGGCATCTTGGGGTTGGAGAAGATCGTCATGAGCTTCTTGAACCGCCCACCCGCCTTGAGGGTGAGCCGGCCGTTGGGCTTGAGCACCCAACCGCCCTGCCACTTCTCCTGGTCCTGGTACCCCCTCGGGTAGCCCAGCCCGGGACGGGTCTCGACGTTGTTGAACCAGACGTACTCGGTGCCGGCGCGGTTGGTCCACGCCTGCTTGCAGGTGACCGAGCACGTGTGACACCCGATGCACTTGTCGAGGTTCATGACCATCGCCATCTGTGCCATGACGCGCATGTCAGTACTCCACCTTCTGGCTGCGGCGACGGATCATCGTGACCTCGTCACGGTTGTTGCCGGTCGGACCGATGTAGTTGAAGAAGTAGGACAGCTGGGCGTAGCCGCCGATGAGGTGGCTCGGCTTGACCATGATCCGGGTCATCGAGTTGTGGATGCCGCCGCGCCGCCCGTTGGTCTCGGTGAGGGGTACGTCGATGAGCCGGTCCTGGGCGTGGTGCATGTAGACGGTGCCCTCAGGCATCCGGTGGCTGACGATCGCCCGGGCGACGACGACACCGTTGCGGTTGACCGCCTCGACCCAGTCGTTGTCCGACACCCCGATCTTGTCGGCGTCCTTGTCCGACATCCAGATTCCCTGGCCACCTCGGGAGAGGCTGAGCATGAAGAGGTTGTCCTGGTACTCGGAGTGGATCGACCACTTGTTGTGCGGGGTGAGGTAGCGCACCGACACCCCGAGCTCGTTCATCTCGCCCACCGCGGACTCACCGAAGAGCTGGGTCATGTTCAACGGTGGCCGGTAGACCGGCAGCGACTCTCCCATGGCCTGCATCCAGTCGTGGTCGAGGTAGAAGTGCTGGCGCCCGGTGAGGGTGTGGAACGGCTTGTGGCGCTCGATGTTGATGGTGAACGGGCTGTAGCGCCGACCACCGGTCTCCGATCCGGACCACTCCGGTGAGGTGATCACCGGCACCGGTGCGGCCTGGGTGTCCGCGAAGGTGATCTGCTTGCCCTCGTGCTCGGCCGACAGGTCGTGCAGCAGTGTGCCGGTGCGCTTCTCGAGGGTCTTGAAGCCCTGCGTGGCGAGGTGCCCGTTGGTCGTGCCGGACAGCGCGAGGATGCTCTCCGCGAACTGGATGTCGGTGACGAGCTGCGGGCGACCGTCACCCACCCCACCGTGCACGATGCCGTTCTTGTGCTTGAGGTAGTCGATCTCCTTGGTCACGTCGTAGTGGACGCCCTTGGTCGCGGTGCCCAGGGTGTCCAGCAGGGGCCCGATCGAGGTCATCTTCTGGAACGTCGCGGGATAGTCCCGCTCGACGACCGCGAGCACCGGCATCGTCTTGCCGGGCACCGGCTCGCACTCGCCGGTCTTCCAGTCCAGGACCCGGCCGTGGACCGTGGCCATCGACTCGGGGGTGTCCTGCCACAGCGGCTTCGCGACGAGGTCCTTGCGGGTGCCGAGGTGGTCGACCGCCAGGTCGGAGAAGACCCGGGCGATCTCCTTGAAGGCCTCCCAGTCGGTCTTGCTCTGCCAGGGCGGGGCGATCGCCGGGTTGAACGAGTTGACGAAGGGGTGCATGTCGGTGGTGTTGAGGTCGTGCTTCTCGTACCAGGTGGCCGCGGGCAGCACGACGTCGGAGAGCATCGTCGAGCTCGTCATCCGGAAGTCGACGGTCATGAGCAGGTCGAGCTTGCCCTCGGGGGCCTCCTGCGGCCACTCCAGGTCCTTCGGTCGCTTGTCCGGGGGGGCCTGCTCGGCCGTCACGCTGTTGTCGGTGCCCAGGAGGTGCTTGAGGAAGTACTCATCCCCCTTGGCGCTGGACCCGAAGAGGTTCGCGCGCCACAACATGAGCACCCGTGGCCAGTTCTCCTCGGCCTCGGGGTCCTCGGCGGCGAACCGCAGGTCTCCGGACTTCAGCTGGTCCACGACCCAGGCGGCGGGCTCCTGACCGGCCTTGTCGGCTTCGTCGCACACCGAGAGCGAGCTCTGGTTGAACGTCGGGTAGGACGGCATCCAGCCCAGACGTGCGGACTGGGCCAGGAGGTCGGCCACCGTGCGGCCCGGGAAGGCACCTCGGCCTGCTCCCACGTCGTCGGCGGAGAAGGTGTCGTAGCGGTACTGGCTGGTGTGCAGGTACCAGAAGGCGGTCTGCACCATGTGCCGAGGGGGCCGCTGCCAGTCCAGCGCGAATGCCGTGTGCTGGAAGCCGGTGAGCGGCCGGATCTTCTCCTGGCCCACGTAGTGCGCCCAGCCACCGCCGTTGCGGCCCTGGCACCCCGTGATCGTCGTGAGCATGAGCATCGCGCGGTAGATGAGGTCGGAGTGGTACCAGTGGTTGGTGCCCGCCCCCATGAGGATCATCGACCGGCCCTTGGTGTCGATCGAGTTCTGCGCGAACTCGCGGGCGATCCGGGCGACGTGCTCGGCCGGGACCGAGGTGATGTCCTCCTGCCACGCCGGGGTGTAGGGGGCCTGCGCGTCCTCGTAGTCGGCGGCCCACTGCCCCGGCAGCCCGGCGCGACCCACGCCGTACTGGGCCAGCATCAGGTCGAAGACGGTCGTCACGAGGAGACCGTCCACGGTGCGCACCGGCACCCCGCGTGGGGTCGTGGTCGCCTTGCCGTCGAAGGCGTCGAAGCGCGGCAGCTCGACCACCACCGCCTCACCGTCGGCGCCGGCATACATGCTCATCCGCGGCACCACGTCGCCGAGCTCGAGGTTCCAGTGGCCCTCGCCCTCGGCCCCGAACCGGTGTCCCAGCGAGCCGCCGGGGATGACGACCTCACCGGTGGTGTCGTCGATCAGCGCCGGCTTGAACATTGCGTTCTCGGAGTCGCGTTCGGGGTGGTCCAGGTCGCCGGCGACGACGAACTTGCCGGGGCGCCAGGTGCCGTCCTCGGCCTGGTCGAGGGCGATGAGGTAGGGCAGGTCGGTGAAGCTGCGGCAGTAGTCGGTGAAGAAGTCGACCTGGGTGTCGACGAAGAACTCCTTGAGGATGACGTGACCCATCGCCATCGCGAGGGCCCCGTCGGTGCCCGGCGCCATGGCCAGCCACTCGTCGGCGAACTTGACGTTCTCGGCATAGTCCGGGCTCATCACGACGACCTTCTGGCCGCGGTAGCGCGCCTCGGTCATCCAGTGGGCGTCCGGGGTGCGGGTGAGCGGCACGTTGGAGCCCCACATGATGAGGTAGCCGGCATCCCACCAGTCCCCGGACTCCGGGACGTCGGTCTGGTCACCGAACATCTGCGGGCTCGCCACCGGGAGGTCGGCATACCAGTCGTAGAAGCTGAGCATCGAGCCACCGATGAGCTCGATGAAGCGCGAGCCGCTCGCGAAGGACACCATCGACATGGCTGGGATCGGGGAGAACCCGGCGATCCGGTCCGGGCCCCAGCGCTTGATCGTGTAGACGTTGGCGGCTGCGACCAGCTCGGTGACCTCACCCCAGCTGGCGCGCACGAGCCCGCCCTTGCCGCGCGCCGAGGTGTAGGCCGCGCGCTGCTCGGGGTCCTGCACGATGGAGGCCCAGGCGAGCACGGGGTCGCCGTAGCGCTGCTTCGCCTTGCGGTAGAGGTCGAGCAGCACCCCGCGCACGTAGGGGTAACGCACCCGGGTGGGGGAGTAGGTGTACCAAGAGAAGGCCGCGCCACGCGGGCACCCGCGCGGCTCGTACTCCGGCTTGTCGGCACCGGTGGACGGGTAGTCCGTCTGTTGCGCCTCCCAGGTGATGATGCCGTCCTTGACGTAGACCTTCCAGGAGCAGGACCCGGTGCAGTTCACGCCGTGGGTGGAGCGGACGACCTTGTCGTGGCTCCAGCGGTCACGGTAGAAGGAGTCGCCCGAGCGCCCTCCCTCACGGTGCAGGGTGCGCTTGTCGGGCGAGACCTCGGCCTTGG
>JBDSNZ010000022.1:0-5164 GCA_039915055.1 Ornithinibacter sp. | reverse complement strand
CCCTCGAACCGTTGTTCGATAGAACGTCTGTACGAGTTGTAGCACGGTTGTTCGAGCCGATCAAGACACACCTCGTAGAAATGTTTGATATCTGTGTACGAGGCTCGTAGGCTGTGCTCATGAAGGACAGCCTGCACACCGGCACTGACACTCGGGCTGACCTGCACGGATGCCGCGCCTCGCGGCACCAGGACTGAAGGGGTCGACATGGCACGTCCCAAGAACGCCGACATCCACCCGATGCCCGACCGCGGCGACGGTGGGCAGCTGACGCACCGTCAGCGCAAGGTGCTCGAGGTGATCCGCAACTCCATCGACCGGCGCGGTTATCCGCCGAGCATGCGCGAGATCGGTGACGCCGTGGGGCTCACCTCCCCCAGCTCGGTGGCCCATCAGCTCTCCGCGCTGGAGCGCAAGGGCTACCTGCGCCGCGACCCCAACCGGCCGCGCGCCATCGAGGTCATCTCCCCCGACACCGCGAGCGACGAGCCCGGCTACCGCGGCGGCGCCGACCACGATGACGTCGACGTCACGGGCATCAACGACGCCCGACCCGAGGCCGCCTACGTTCCGGTGCTCGGGCAGATCGCGGCGGGCGTGCCCATCACGGCCGAGGAGGTCGTCGAGGACGTCTTCCCCCTCCCCCGCCAGATCGTGGGCGAGGGCTCGCTCTTCCTGCTCAAGGTCGTCGGCGACTCGATGATCGACGCCGCGATCTGCGACGGCGACTGGGTCGTGGTGCGCCAGCAGCCCAACGCCGACAACGGCGACATCGTCGCGGCGATGCTCGACAGCGAGGCCACCGTCAAGACGTTCAAGCGCAAGGACGGCAAGGTGTGGCTGATGCCGCACAACGAGGCCTTCTCGCCCATCGACGGCGACCACGCCACGATCCTCGGCAAGGTCACGGCGGTCCTGCGCCGGGTCTGACCCGCGGGCTCAGGTCGTGCCGTCAGTCGTCGCGGTCGCCCAGCCACGCGAGGGCTCGCCGGGAGGACGCCACGACGTCATCGGCGAGCCCTGCCTCGGTCCACAGCTCGAACCACTCGTTGTCATGGGAGCGCACCGCCCGCCGGAGCACCTGGCGCGACTTCTCGACGAGCTCCTGGTCGGTGGTCGGCAGCGGGGATGCCGTGAGCCAGCTCGGCAGGTAGGGCTCGCCGGCCGCGGCGGCCGGGTTGAGCGAGGCACCGACCGCGGCCGCACCGGCGACGGCCTCACACATCAGCGGCGCCTCCACGTAGCCGGGGGCGAGCAGCACCCCGTCGAGCGCCTCGATCACCCGCCCGGCCCGCTGGCCCACCGGCAGCTCGCCCAGCGTGTCGAGGAAGTCCAGCGCGTCGTCGTTCTCGAAGGGCCCAGATCCAGTCGCTCCCATGCTCCCGAGCCTAGGCCCGAACACGCCCCGCGAGCCGGCGTGTGTGGCCGAGCCGACGTCTCAGGCAGCGAGGTCAGAGCGCTGCAGCTCGGCCAGGGTCTGGGCGAGCCCGGCATCCAGGCGCAGCGACATCAGGTCATCACCACGGGTGGGGCCGCGGGTGACTGCGACGACCGGGATCCCACGCTTGGCTGCGTGCCGCACGAACCGCAGCCCGCTCATCACCGCGAGCGAGGAGCCGAGCACGAGCAGGGCCGGCGCCGCGTCGGTCAGCGCGTAACAGGTATCGACCCGATCGCGGGGCACCGAGCCGCCGAAGAAGACGACGTCGGGCTTGAGGGTGTCGCCGTCGCAGGCCAGGCAGCGGGGCAGGTGGAACCCGGTGACCGCGTCGTCGGGCAGGACGATGTCACCGTCGGGGCGGATCTGGCTGCTGACCCGGGACCCGTCCGGTGCCTGGCCCTGGACCTGCGCCTCGAACCCGGGGTTGGCCTCCGACATCCGGGCCTGGAGCAGGTCGCGGTCACTGCGGCGCTCGCAGGTCAGGCAGACGACCTCGGAGAGCGAGCCGTGCAGCTCCGTCACCGCCGGGCTCCCCGCGGCCTGGTGCAGCCCATCGACGTTCTGGGTGATGACCGACCCGAGCACCCCTCGGCCCTGGAGGTCCGCGACCGCGAGGTGGGCCGCATTCGGCTCGGCGTGGGAGAACCGCTGCCAGCCGACGAACGAGCGCGCCCAGTACCGCTGGCGCGCCTCGCTGGAGCCGACGAACTCCCCATGCTGCATCGGGGTCACCTTGCGCTTGCCGTCGGGCCCGCGGTAGTCCGGGATGCCGCTGTCCGTCGACATGCCCGCACCGGTGAGGACCAGGGTGCCCGGGTGCTCACGCAACAGCGCGACGAGGAGGGCGGCATCCGGCATACGGGTCAGTATCCCCCGCCCAGCCCTCACCCGCCCCGTGGCCCACCCCGCCCCTCACCCCAACCCGACTTCTTGC
The DNA here is from genome assembly GCA_039915055.1 of Ornithinibacter sp. Taxonomy (GTDB): domain Bacteria; phylum Actinomycetota; class Actinomycetes; order Actinomycetales; family Dermatophilaceae; genus Fodinibacter. Next base: position 2,789 of record JBDSNZ010000022.1, on the reverse strand, counting down.
GCTCCACCCACGTCACACCCTCGATTCTGGGGGTGCGTGCGTCGGTGGAGGGCAAGAAGTCGAAGGGAGGTATGCCGGATGGTTGGGATCGAGTGGATCGCGATAACACGCCGTTATACGATGAGCCCATGATCGACGCCGCAGGCCTGCGCGTGATGCGCGCCATCGCCGACGAGGGCAGCTTCACCGCCGCCGCCGTCGCCCTGGGATACAGCCAGCCCGCCATCTCCCAGATGGTGCGCCGCCTGGAACAGCGCACGGGCACCCTCCTCGTGGAGCGCGTCGGGCGCAACGTGCGGCTCACCGAGGCGGGCCAGGTGCTCGCCCGGCACGCCACCCCGGTGCTCGCCGCCCTGGACGCAGCCGAGGAGGAGGTCGCCGCCATCGCCGGGCTGCGCAGCGGCCGGGTGCGGTTGATGGCCTTCCCATCTGCCTCGGCCACCCTGGTGCCGCGTGCCCTCTCCCTGGTGAAGGCGCGCTTCCCCGACGTCACCATCACCTTCACCGAGGCAGAGCCGCGCGAGAGCCTGGCTGCGCTGCGCGCCGGCGAGTGCGACCTCGCCGTGGCGTTCGCCTACGAGGGGACCGACCTGGGCCGGGGCGAGGAGGACCTCGACCAGTTCGTCATCACCCCCCTGCTCGAGGACGAGGTGCGCCTCGCCGTGCCGGCCTCGCACCGCGTGGCTGACAGCGCGCAGGTCGCCCTGGCCGACCTGTCGGGCGAGCCGTGGATCGCGGGTTGCCGACGCTGCCGGGGCCACCTGCTCCAGCTGTGCAAGAACGCCGGGTTCTCGCCCGACGTCGCCTACGAGACCGAGGACTACGTCGCCGTGATGGGGCTCGTCGCCGAGGGGCTCGGGGTGGCCCTGATCCCCGACCTCATCCTGCGCACCGCACACCACCGCGGCGTGGTGGCCCTGCCGATCAGCCCGGCTTCGCGCCGCAGCGTGATGGCCGTGACGACACCGGACCTGGGCCGGGTGCCCGCCGTGGCAGCCACCCTCGCCGCCCTCTCCGAGAGCGCGAAGGGCCAGTCGACGGCGCCGACGACTCGCGTCGCCGACCCCGCCTACTCGATCTAGGGTTCACTGCTCGCTGAGCACCGCCACCTCGCCGTCCGCTCGCTGCACCACCGCGATGTCACCGCGCTCGTCGGTGCGGAACACCGCGTACCCGTCGGCTCGGAGCATCGCGAGGTGCTCCGGCGTCGGGTGACCGTAGTCGTTGTCCTTCCCGACGCTCACCAGCGCGATGGGTGCAGCGACCGCCGCCATGAGGTCGGCGTCGAGGTTGGAGCTGCCGTGGTGCGGGGTCTTGACGACCTCGAAGCCCCCTGCCGTCGCGGCCATGGCCGGGTCACGCCGCATCCGAAGCAGCAGGTCGTGAGCCGCCTCGCGTTCGACGTCGCCAAGAAGCAGCACGTCGACATCACCGGTGCGCGCTGCGAGGACGATGCTCGCGTTGTTGGGCACCGACCCCTCACTGATCCGCCGCGACGGAGCCCAGACGGTCGCCTCGACGTCTCCGAAACGCAGTCGGTCACCGACGTGCGCAACCACGACCGGGATGCCGTGGGCACGGGCCAGCCGGTCGACCTCCCGTGCCGCTCGGACCGGCTCGGGCACCGGGCCCACGACGATCCGGTCGACCCTGCGCCCCGCGAGGGCACCGGGCAGCCCGTCGACGTGGTCGGCGTGGAGGTGGGTGAGCACGACTGCGTCGATGACGTCGACATCCAGGTCGTCGAGGCAGCCGTCGACCAGCGGTGGGTCGGGCCCGGTGTCGATCAGGACCGCGTGCCCCTCCCCGCTGTGCAGCACGATCGCGTCGCCCTGCCCGACGTCGCACGCGACCACCCGCCACCCCTCGGGCGGCCAGGTCATCACCCGGGTCGGGACGAGGAGAGCGATGGCGAGACCGAGCACCCCCACCGTCATCACCGGATGGGCGACCACCCCCGCGACGAGGGCTCGGCCGGTGAGCAGGAGCAGGACGAAGAGCGCGGCCAGCAGGAGCGCCCCCGGGGCACCGTCGGGCCAGTCCATCGTGCCGCCGGGCACCCGGGCGAACCACCGCGCGACCCGCGCGATCACCTCGGTGGGCACCACTCCGGCCCAGGCGACCACGGTGGCCGCGCGGCCGGAGAGCACGGACACCAGGGCCGCCACCACCCCCGCGATCGTCGCCGGTGGCACCAACGGGGCCGCGAGGAGGTTGGCGAGGACACCGACGAGGCTCACCGAGCCCTGCAGCAGCACCACGACGGGCGCCGTCATGACCTGCGCCGCGACGGGGATCGCGAAGGCCGGACCGAAGGCCCGCAACCGGGTGGGGAGCCGGGCACCGATCGCGTCGCCCCAGGGTCTGGTGAACAGCAGCAGTCCGAGGGTGGCGAGGGTCGAGAGCGCGAACCCGTAGGAGCGGGCGAGCCATGGGTCGATGACGAGCACGAGGACCACGGCTCCGCCGAGCACTGGAAGCCCGGCCGAGAGCCTCGACCTGCTCATCCCCAACAGCCCGATCGCGCCCATCGCGGCGGCCCGAACGACGCTCGGCTCGGGTCGGGCCAGCACCACGAACCCGGCGAGGGCGAGACCGGCCAGGACCGGCCTCAGCCACCGCGGCACGCCGAGCCCGATGCACAGTGCGAGCACCAGGCCGGTGACGACGGCCACGTTGCTCCCACTGACTGCGGTGAGGTGCGTCATGCCGGTGGCACGCATGGCGGCGGTGAGGTCCTCCGGCGTGCGTGTCGTGTCGCCGATGACCAGGCCGGGCAGCAGACCGCG
>JBDSNZ010000305.1:0-12182 GCA_039915055.1 Ornithinibacter sp. | reverse complement strand
CGCAGGAGGTCAGCGCGCGCCTGAACGCCTCGGGGGAGGTCTGGATGTCACCGTCGCGATGGCACGACCGAGACGTCATCAGGATCTCGGTCTCCAACGCCGCAACGACTGACGAGGACGTGCGCCGAGCCATAGAGGCCGTCCGCGACGCCGTGCGATCCTGACCAAAACCGAAGGGACGGGGAATGTCTCGTGCGCAGCGGCCACAGTGGTGGGGCTCAGTCGGTGGGAAGTTCCACGCAGTCGGAGCCACACGCGTCACCACTGGCCTCCTCCTCGGCGGACCCGCCAGCGGGGCGGTGCAGGACAGCACGAGCTGGGCTCACCGCGACGCCGTCACCCAAGCGCTCTGCGGTGCCGTCGACGATCAGGGAGTAGCCCCCGGGCCGAGCAGGGGGCCACAGCAGGGTGACTGAAGGGCACGCCTCGCAGTTGGTCACGGTGCGTCGGCCCAACCGGGGAACGAGGAGATGGTCGCCCTCGACGACCGCGTCGACGGCGACGGCATGCACGCGTTCCCCCTCGCTCACGGTGAGGAGGTAGGCGAACGGGTGGTTCTCCATCGTCTGTGCCAGCTGGGCGAGGGGGACAGTGGTGCTCATGTCTGCAGCGTAGGCCTGCGGTGCGCTCCGTGCCCCCGCCTGGACAGACTCCGCGACCGGCTGCGTGCCGGCTATTCGAAGCGAGCCATGAACTCGTCGAACCCGCTCAGGTCGTGGATGTGCAACCAGCGCTCCTTCTGCTTCCCGTCACTGAAGTGCATGACCGACGTGACGTCGAAGGACTGCTGCTCGCCATCGGCTGTTGCTCCGAAGCGCTGGACAGCCAGCACGTGGTCGTCCGAACCGGACACGACGACGTCGTGCAACGTGAAGCTGCCACCAGTGCGTTGCACGAGTTCTCGAAGGTAGGCGAGGAGGGTGTCCCTGCCTTCGAAGTCTCGCGCCATCCACGTGGTTCCGGGCATGTGCCAGATCACCTGGTCGTGGATGGTGGTCGCGAGCGTGTCGAGGTCACCGGCTCGGAAGGCATCGGCAGCCCGCCGGTAGGTGACGGCATCCGGATGGTCACGGCTGATGATCGGCGCTGTGTTCATGGGTCAAGCATCCTCGCTCCTCGGGAGTCGCGCATGGCGCACTTTGCCGGTCGCCATGCTCAGTCCGGGAGGGTTCCCAGCGCGAGGTCCTCCAGTACCGCGCGGAACGTCAGGTAGTCGTCCTGCCCGACCTGCTCGGCCCACCTCTCCTCGATGCGCAGGTTTCGGTCTCGGACGGCCTCGAGCACCCGTTGTCCGTGGAGAGTCCGACGCACCAGGCGCACCCTGCGGTCCGAGGTGTTCCGCTCCGTGGCCAAGTGCCCGGATTCGAGAAGCTGAGCCACGAACTGTCCGCATCCCTGCTTCGTCATGCCGACCCGTTCACCGAGCTCGGTGATGCTCACCCCTTGGTCGGGCACCGCGGACATCACCCTGAAGTGGGACTGACGCAGCCCGTCCCAGTCCTCGGCCGCGAAGATGCTCTGTACCTCGCGCATGAGCAACCCCATGAGCATGGGGGCGTGGGTCTGCGCGGCTGAGAACTCGGCCTTGACGAATGTCATAAAGTTACTTTACCTTCAAGGAGGAGGGGAATGGTTCTCCTGGTTGCGGAAGTCCACCATGCATCGACGAGAAGCACTGGAAGGCGCCGACGTCACCGACGAAACGCTGACCGAGCTTGTCGCGGCTCTGCTGCACGAGCCCGCTGCCGAGGTCACCGTGCTGAGCTCCCGGGCCGAAGAGGTGGCTTACGACCTCACGGCCATCACCACGGCAGGCCGCTTCTGGGTGCGCGGCGAAGCGGTGGTCCGCGGGCGACACCAGCTCTTCTGCTTCTTCGTCAAGCACGTGCAGTCGTGGAGCAGATCACCGCTGTTCGGCGAGGTCCCTCCGGAGATTGCGGCCATGGCCGAAGCAGGAGTGCCCTGGCGGACTGAGCCGCTGGTCTATCGCTCGGACCTGGCTGGCCGACTGCCGCAGGGCCTGCGGATGCCGCGGGCAGTGGGGGTCTTCGATCTCGACGAGAAGTCGGCCAGCGTCTGGATGGAGGAGATCACGCCCGTGCCCGCGCAATGGGACGTTGCCCGGTTCACGCGCGCCGCGTATCTCCTGGGCCGGTTGGCGGCCAGCCCCGCGGTGCGCGAGCGGGCCGACGTCGGCCAGTTCACGTGGACCGTTCGCGACTACCTGAGTGGGCGGCTCACCCATCAGGTCATCCCGCTGCTGCAGGATCCTGCCGTCTGGGTCCACCCGTTGATGGCCACGGCCTTCGACGATTCACTGCGACATCGGCTGCAGGCCGCGGCCGACCGCGCCGATGACCTCGTGGAGACACTTGCCAACCTGCCGCAGGGCACCATCCATGGTGACGCGTGCCCGAACAACCTTCTTGTCAGCGCTGATCGCGATGGTTTCGTGCTGATCGACTACGGCTTCTTCGGCGCGGGGCCGATCGCGTTCGACCTCGGACAACTGCTCGTCGGAGACGTCCAGATCGGTCGTCAGCCGGCTTCCACGCTGACCGCCATCGAGGCTTCGGTTCTCCCCTCCTACGTCGACGGTCTCCGCGCTGAGGGCTGCGACATCCCATTGGATCTCGTGCGACGGGCGCACGCCCTCCACCTGGTCCTGTTCACCGGGCTCTCCGCCCTGCCCTTCGAGCATCTCGGCACCGACCCGACACCGCACCTTCACCGCGTGGCCGCTGAACGCGCCGCCATCGCAGCATTCAGTCTCGACCTGCTTGACGCGACCGAAACGGCACCTCGCTGATCCGGCATCCGCACCCGGCTGGACACGGTTGGCCCCACCCACACCTAGGGTCGGCGGTATGCCGCCCACCTCCGCTGCCTTCGACCTCCCCTTCTCCGCGGTCCTGCTGGACATGGACGGCACGCTCATCGACTCGATCCCCGCGGTCGAGCGGTCCTGGCTGCGGTGGTGCGGTGAGTTCGACGTGGACCCGCACCTCCTCGCAGGCCTGCACGGGGTCACTGCGGCCAACGTGATCGAGCAGCTGCTCCCCGTGGAGCGACGCGAGGAGGCGTTCGCAAGGATTCGTGAGATCGAGGTCGCGGACACCGACGGCATCGTCATCCTCCCCGGGGCTGCCGAGCTGCTCACTGCGCTGGCGGCCGGCGGCGTGCCCACGGCGATCGTGACGTCGTGCACCCGCGACCTTGCGGAGGCGCGGATCGCGGCGACCGGGCTGCCGCACCCGCCGGTGGTCGTCACCGCCTCGGACGTCGTTCGCGGCAAGCCGTGGCCGGACCCGTGGCTGGAGGGTGCCAGGCTCCTCGGCGTCGACCCGGGTGACTGCCTCGTCGTCGAGGACTCGGTCGCCGGGCTGTCGGCGGCTCGCGAGGCCGGGTGCCGCGGGCTCGTCGCCGTGCTGAGCACCACGCCCCGCGAGGCGCTCACACCCGTCAGTGACCTGGTGGTGGACGACCTCGCTGCGCTCGTGGTCGACGTGTCCGACGCGATGGCCCGGGTCCGGCTGGGGCCTGGTGCAGCTGTCGGGGCCAGGGCCTAGGGTCAGTCCATGGATGCCGACTTCATCGTGGTGGGAGCCGGGTTGGCCGGGCTGGTCGCGACGTGCGAGCTCGCGGATGCCGGTCGCTCGGTGGTCCTGTTGGACCAGGAGAGCGAGGCCAACCTCGGCGGCCAGGCGTGGTGGAGCTTCGGGGGGCTGTTCCTGGTGGACAGCCCCGAGCAGCGGCGGATGGGGATCTCCGACTCCTTCGACCTCGCCTGGCAGGACTGGGAGGGCACGGCCGGCTGGGACCGGTTGACCGAGCCTGACGGTTCCCCGGGGCCGGACCACTGGGGGCGGCGGTGGGGCCGCGCCTATGTCGAGTGGGCTGCGGGCGAGAAGCGCGCCTGGCTGCGCGAGCAGGGAGTCTCCTTCTTCCCGGTCGTGGGCTGGGCCGAGCGTGGCGACGGCACGAGCGGCGGGCACGGGAACTCGGTGCCGCGCTTCCACATCCCGTGGGGCACCGGCACCGGCCTGGTTGCCCCCTTCGAGCGACGGGTCCGCGAGCACATCGCCGGAGGGCGCGTCATGTATCGCCCGCGGCACCGGGTCGACCACCTGGTCGTCGCGGGGGGTGCGGTGACCGGTGTGACCGGCTCGGTTCTCGCCGAGGACGACTCGCCTCGGGGTGTCAGATCGACGCGCGAGGTGAGCGGCGACTTCGAATACGGCGCCCAGGCGGTGCTCGTGACCTCGGGTGGCATCGGCGCCGACCACGACCTCGTCCGCGAGAACTGGCCCGACAGGCTCGGCCACCCCCCGGCATCCATGCTCACCGGTGTTCCGGCATACGTCGACGGGCGGATGCTCGCCATCACCGAGGCCGCCGGGGGCAGCATCGTCAACCGCGACCGGATGTGGCACTACGTCGAGGGCGTGGCCAACTGGGACCCGATCTGGCCGGGCCACGGCATCCGGATCCTGCCCGGCCCGAGCTCGATGTGGTTCGACGGACGAGGCGACCGCCTGCCGGCCCCCTACCTCCCGGGGTTCGACACCCTCGGCACGCTGGAGCGCCTGCGGCACAGTGGTTTCGACCATTCGTGGTTCGTCCTGAACCGTTCGATCGTGGGGAAGGAGTTCGCGCTCTCCGGCTCGGAACAGAACCCCGACCTCACCGGGCGGCACTACCGCGACGTGCTGCGCCGTCCCATCACGAAGGTGCTTCCGCCGGTGCAGGCCTTCCTCGACCACGGGGAGGACTGGCTCACGGCGGACACGATCGGCGAGCTGGTGGCGAAGATGAACGCGCTCACCCCCGAGGCGCCGCTGGACCCGGCGCACATCGAGCGCCAGATGGTCGAGCGCGACCGCCAGGTCGACAACGACTACACCAAGGACACCCAGGTCGCCGCGATCCGGATGGCGCGACGCTACCGCGGTGACCGCCTCACCAAGAGGGCCTTCCCGCCGCACCGCATCCTGGACCCCAAGCACGGGCCGCTTGTTGCGGTGCGCCTGCGGGTGCTCTCGCGCAAGACCCTCGGCGGCCTGCACACCGACCTGTCCGGGCGGGTGCTCGGGGCCGACCGCGAGCCGGTGCCGGGGCTGTATGCCGCGGGTGAGGTGGCCGGTTTCGGCGGTGGGGGAGTGCACGGTTACCGGGCGCTCGAGGGCACCTTCGTCGGCGGCTGCCTCTTCTCCGGCAGGACCGCTGGGCGGGCCGCAGCCGCTGCCCTGTGACGGCGCGAGCCCTCCCGCCGAGGTGGCGGGAGGGCTCGCGGTCGTCAGCAGGACGTGGCCTGAGACCGTGGTGTCAGTTGGCGATGCCTCCGCACAGCACCGGGATGGTGGCCTCGAGCGGGGCGTCGGGGGTCAGCGACGAGGGACCGGCCTCGAAGTCGTAGACACCGTTGCCGTTGATGTCGATGCCGTGGATGACGATCTGCACGGTGTCGGCGTTGGCGAGGGCCGAGGCCTGGCTGAAGGTGCGGCTGTAGCTCAGGTGACCGCTGGCGTCGGCGACGGCGAAGCGGTCCAGCGCGAGGGCGCTGCCGGGGGAGATGTCACCGGTGGTCGTCAGCGACGTGAGGATGCCGCCGTAGGACGGCAAACCCTCGAGGGTCGTGACGAAGCCGTCACCGTCGGCGTCGGCCGACGGGCCGGGGCAGCCTGCGTCCTTGGCCGGTCCGTCGACGCCGTGCAGGTGCATCGCGTGCGGGGAATTGGGCATCAGGCCATCGGCCTCGACGTTGACCTGCACCTTGCCGTTCGGCAGGGTCTTCACGCGCGTGGTGCCACTCGCCCTGCTGTTGGCCACCGACGGGGCCTGCACGGCATTGAGGGAGTAGGAGTAGCTCGCGACCTTCTTCGAAGGGTTCGTGTCGTGCGCGGCCTGGGCCATGCCCGCCGTGCCGATGGTCAGGGCTGCGGCGACTCCGCCGACGAACAGTGCAGTGGCTTTCATGGGGCTCCTCGAGTTCGTGGTGCGTTCCGGCGTCATCGTTGGCGCGCGTGGCCGTGGTTCGGAACGGGGGGCTCCGGCGGATTGGTCGACGTGATGTCTCTCACGTACGCAACGTGACAGGTGATCGATGAGTGAGGTGATCAGGCTCAGCCGTGCCTCCGCCACGGTCGGCGAGATCGCCGAGCCCTTCGACATCTCCGTCCAGGCGATCTCGAAGCACATCCAGGTCCTCGAGCACGCGGGCCTGGTCACCAGGACCCGGCAGGCCCAGCGCAGCCGAGTCCACCTCGATCTGGCCGTCCTGGAGACCTTCGAGTTCGATCCCGGCGCCCAGGAGCTGACGCCGCGTCGGCCAGGAGCCGGTCACCGCGTCGAGGCGATGACGGCGCAGGTCGTGTCCGTCACCGTCGGGGCGACCTGCGGGCCCACGACGAGCCCGAAGGGAACCTTGGTGCACGTGACCGACCTGATCACGCCGGCTGCTCGGCCGGAGTAGATCATCGCCGCGCGGCTCGCCCCGCTGATGCGCACCTCGTCGAGCACCGGCGACGCCGTCTCGGAGGCCTGCACCCCCACCTCGCCGCCACGGATGGTGCTCTTCACGACGGTGGGTGCGGAGCCTCCGGCTGCGGCCACACCGACCCCGTTGTCCGTGAACGTGCTCCCCTCGACGGAACCCCCGCTGTGGTCGAGGAAACACACACCGCACTGGGAGTTCTTCGAGAAGGTCGAGCCGGTGATGCTGGCGACGCGGCCACCCGTGAGCACCGCCCCGGCGGCCGCATTGCCCAGGAACCGGGAGCCGGTCACCTCCAGGGTCGTGGTGTCTGCTCGTTCGTCGGTGCCCGGGTCGTACATGAGGATGCCGGCCCCACCCGTGCCGTCGCTGCGAGCGACTCCGCCCGTCACCGTCGACCGGGTGACGACCAGGGATGCCGTGGGCCCGGCGAGCACGACGTTCGCGGGCTCCTTGCCGGTGTGACGCACCGTGAGGCCGTCGAGGGTCACCACGCCGTCGGCGACGACGAGCACGGCGAAATCGCTCACTGAGGACTCCAGGATGGCCCCTTTCCGGTCGGCTGCGCGGATCGTGATGGGAGAGAGCAGCACCAGGACGTCATCGAGCGGGAATGTGCCCGGCGCCAGGTCGATCGTCGACCCGGCCGGCAGCTGGGCCACTGCCTCGAGGAGGTCCTCGCCGGCCTTCACCTCGCGCGTCGCCGGGGCCCGCTCCGCCGCTCCCGTCATGCTGGCCGTGAGCTGGCGCAGCACGGCTGCCGCGACCGGCCCGTCGGTGGTGATACCCGCAAGCCCGTCGCGAAGGAGGGACTGCACCTGGGGCAGGTCGCAGCCGTCGTCGGCGATCTGTAGCCGTGCGATCTCGAGGACCCGCTGGAAGCGCGTGTCGGCGTTCGCCGTGTCATCGCCCTCCGGTGCGGCGCTGGTGGAGGTGGGAGCATTCGTGCCGGCCGAGGTGGGCGCCGCCGTACCGGTGGGGGTGGGAGCCGCTGTGGGCGCTCCCGGGCCTCTGGAGGGTCCCGTCGCGTCTGCTGCGCCCACTGCGGCGAATCCGTCGACGTAGTCCGCCGTCGCGTCCACCATCGTCTGCACGCTGCTGGAACAGCGGTCGCGAGTGGCTGACGGCAGCGTGGAGGTCGAGGGCGAGGAGGAGGTCGAGGTCGAGGGCGAGCATGCGGCGAGAGCGGCCGTCCCGAGCGTGACCACCAGGGCAGCCGCGACGACGTGGGCGGGTCTCCTCACCCGGCGACCATACCGCCGCCACGAACCCGTCGCCGGGAGCCCCTCACCCCCAGCCGCGCCAGGCACAGGAGGAGCAGCAGGAGGCCCAGCCGACCCAGCAAGGAGGCTGAACCCGCAACCACCCCTCCTCGTGCCTCGAGCACGTCGACGGAACCCAGGGCACCGGCCACCGGACCCCCCGAAGACCCGGACGACGACAGCGGCGCCGCGAGCACGAACTGCCCGAGCGCTGCTGATCCCGGCCCGTACGCACGCTGGAGCAGCAGCAAGGGGGCCACGCCGGTGACGGCCACGCGCGAGCGGCCCGGAGCGCCGAAGGCGTCGCTCCCCTCGATCCGACCCTGGCCGTGGGGCACGGAGCCGGCTCGGGAGGATGCCACCGCGGCGTGATGGAACCCGACGCTGCCCGTCCACGAGTCGTGGGAGCCATCGACGAGCGATGGCGAGGTGCGAGCACCAGGAGGGGGTACGGCGTCGACGCTCAGGAGCGAGAGCAGGGATGCCGGGTCGAGCACCGGTTCCATGACTCCGCCGTCGTCGTGTCCGTGACCCAGGACGTGGCCGAGCTCGTGCAGGAGCACGCTCACCAGGTCGACGGTTCCGCGGTGTGCGTCACCGGGGAGGAGCCACCCCCAGCCGGCGGCGTCGACGTCGAGCCGGATGCTTCGGCCGACCGTCTGCGCGAGGTCTGCGCCGCCCATCTCGTCGAACACGACCGTCACGCCGTGCAGCACTGCCGGGGAGGCACCGGTGGCGAGCCACTGCTCGCGGGCAGCTCGCAGGGCAGCGTCGACGATGCGTGCGTTCGGCGCCACGAGCCTGTCGGCGGCCGTGGTGCCCGGGCCCACCGCACTCGCCACGAGCCGGGAGTCGTCGTCGAGGATCGTGGCGCGACCCACGGCCCGGCCGAGTCCTGCGCCCGCGGGTCCCGACAGGACGAGCATGACGGACTCGTCGGGCTCGGCGGTCCGATCTCCCCGCACCGTGATCCGCACCTCGGCCGTGGTCTGGCCCGGGGCGAAGACCACCTTGCGCTTCGCGGGGTTCCAGGTGTCGTAGTCCGTGCCCTGGGTGGCCGTGCCGCCGGAGATCGACACGTCGACCGTCACCGAGTCGGTGGACGCCTCCGACAGGGTGACGGGCACGACCAGCTGCGTCGACCCGCTTCGACCCTCGCTCACGGAGGCGTCGCCGATGGAGACGGTGCGAGCGCTCGTCGGTGGCGCTGTCCCGGCGTCGCCGGTCGGTGCGGTGACAAGGTATGCCGGGTCGTCGCTGCGCATCCGCAAGGACGAGAACGTGGCGACCGATCCCCGGGTGTACAGGCCGAACCTGCCGTCGACGACCCCGGCGTTGTAGCCCCAGCTGAGCACGAAGCTTCCGTCGACCTGGATGCTCGCCGAGGCGCCCTTGAGCGTGAGCACGAGGGTGTGGGCCGCGCCGGCCACGAGTGCCCACGGGACGACAGCGTCCACGACCCAGCCGGTGCGTGCGCTCGTGTGACCCAGGAGGATCCGCTTGCCCGGGACGTCCAGGACGGCCATCTTGAGGGTCGCGGCGTCGTAGACGTCGAAGGCGATGCCGGCCATGCCCGCGGTGGTGAACCGCGCGGTGAGCTCGAGCCACGCCGTGCTGGTGACCCTGGCCCCGGCATACTGCCCGGTCTGCGGGTCCGGCACCGAAGCCAGCGCCAGGGCGACCTGGCCGGCGCTCGCGCTGCCGGTGAGCCCGCCGCTGGAGGCGGCCCACGAGCCGCTGGTCCGGTCGGTCACCCCACTGGTGTTCGAGGTGAGGTCCATGGAGTGGTCCAGGGTGACCTCGGGCGGCAGGATGCGCACCGCGATGTTGTCGAACACCCCGCGGGCGTTGTCCGACCCCACGCCGACCATGCCCTTGTTGAGGCCGTAGGCGACCCCGTCGAGCATCCTGGGGGCGTAGGTGTAGGTGAGCGCCGCCACCCCGTCGACCTGCACCGTGACCGTGGTGCCGTTGACCGCGACGAGCAGGTTGAGGTACGTCCCGGCCCTGAGGTTGCGCGGCGTCTGGGTGTCGTAGACCCAGCCGGACGCCGTCCGGTGGCCCAGGACGAGCTTGTTGATCGAGACGTCCACCCCGGCGAACTTGAAGTCCGTGGGCGAGAAGTAGTCGAAGATCACGAACGCGTTGGCCTTCCAGCCGCCCGTGGGCTTCTGTGCCTGGATGGAGGCGAGGATCTCGTAGTAGATCGGCAGGTAGTCGTCGATGTAGAAGACGGCTGCCGCATCCTTGCCCAGGCTGGCGGCCGCGACGCTGAGAGCCCCACCCTGGACGTCCCAGGCGCCGCTGTCGACGAAGAACCCGTCGAGCGTGGCGCTGGAGTTGAAGTCGGCGGAGCGCAGCACGTCACGCTTGCCCCCGTGGATGTTGCCCGCCTGAGGGTCGCGGGGGCCGCCGGTCTGGTCCTGCCAGGCGTCGTCCTTCTGGGTGACGACGGCGGCCTCACCGAACGGCTCACCGTTTCGGGCCTCGGAGCCGGCGCCCGTCTGCTGCGACAGGGTCGCGTCCGCACCCTGGGCGCGGGAGAGCCGATAGAGGAACTCGAACATCTGCGGCTGCACGGTCCGACTCACGGTGGCGGCACCGAAGGGCGCGAAGGGGACGAGGTAGCTGTTGAACTCGCCGACCCAGTCGATGAGCCGGTCGCCTCCGGTGTTGGCGATGAGCACGTCGAGGCCGGCGCCACCATAGGCCCGGTCCTCGTAGGTGGAGTCGGTGTCGGCGGTGTCGTTGAGGCCGCCGTGGGTGGTCTTGAGGTCGTCGGCGTCGAGCAGGTCGTTGCCCCACCCACCCCACAGGGTGTCGCGGCCCGTGCCACCGACGAGCCAGTCGTTCCCGTGCGCCCCGAAGATGGCGTCGTCGCCGTCGCTCGCGGTCCCCGTGGTGCCGTTGGAGCGCTCGGTCGCGTCGTGGCCGAGGAACCACGCGAGACCGGAGCCGGACTTGCTCAGGGCACCCGTCGGTGTCAGCAGGATCGTGCGGCGGGGGTCGTACTCGTCGTAGAGGATGAAGTCGCCGCGCACCGGGTCGAAGCCCAGCAGGGTGCCGTCGTTGAACGGCCGGTTCCACCCGGTCTCCACCACGCCGACGGTGCTGGCACCGGCATACGTCGCCGCCCAGGAGGTGGCCAGCGCCTCGGCTCCGGAGATCGCGTCGTCACCCGACGCACCGTGGAGGAAGTCGTCGCCGAGCCCGCCGAAGATCGCGTCGTTGGCGTAGAGCGGCCGGAAGAGCGGGTTGTCGAAGCGCCCGTCGAGGGCGAACGGGGTGATGTCGACGGCCTTGTTCAGCGCGCCCGCGGCGAAGATGACGGCGACCTGGAGGCGGCCGGGGGTCGTGATCTCCGCCTGGAGGTTGGGGCTCGTGACGCCGTTGAGGAGCTCGGTGAGGCCGTTGCGGCTGGTGAAGATGCGACCGTCGTCGCCGATGACCCCGTCGGTGCCCGACCCGCCGGAGATCCAGTCGTGACCCCAGCCGCCGATGACGTCGTCGTCGCCCGCGTCGCCGAAGACCACGTCGTTGCCGCCGCCGGTGTACACGGTGTCATCGCCCGCCTCGCCGTGGACCTCGTCGGAGCCCCAGACGTCGACGGTGCCGGTGCCCGAGCCTGCCGAGGCTGCCTGCGTCATCCCCGGGAAGCGCGCCGGGTTGAGGTCGGGGCCACCGGGGCTGTAGTCGAGCAGGACGACCGCGCGCGGCAGCAGGCGGACGGATTCGGCGTAGGTGTCGTAGGTGAAGAACGGGTAGGCGGTGTTGGCGCCACCGACGACGACGCGCAGCACCTGGCCGTTGTCGCCGACGATCGTGTCGGAGTCGCGGCCGTGCAGGGCGGTCTGGTCGTTGCGTCCGGCGTTCTGACCCGAGCCACCGAAGAGCAGGTCGCCGACGTCAGGGCGCTGGGTCATCGTCACGAGCGAGTACAGGTCGGAGCTGCCACCGATGATGTCGTCACGGCCCAGGCCGCCGAACACCACGTCCCGGCCGCCGCCGCCCTCGATGTAGTCGTCACCGTCGCCCGCAGCACTCACGGACGGGATGACGACGAGAGTGCCTGCAGCGTCGCGGCCCGCTGCGACGCCTGCGCCGTCGATCGAGCCGTCGCCCTGGATGACGTCGTCGCCGAGCTGGCCGAAGATCGTGTCGTCGCCCGCGCCACCGGCGATGTAGTCGCTCCCGAAGCGGTTGTCGTTGAGCGACTGGGTCGCAGTGTCGTGGTCGAGCAGGGTGATCCGGAAGTCGGACCACGCTGTGGGTCCGGCCGGGTCGTTCTGCGATGCAGCGGTGACGAGCGCCTGGCCCGCGGTCAGCAGGGCGGTGCTGTAGATCGTGGAACCGGACAGCAGCCGGAAGCGCGGGCTGGTGTGGTTGCCGAAGGTCGTGGTGCGGTCGAGCACGACGTTGTCGCCGAA
>JBDSNZ010000276.1:0-21032 GCA_039915055.1 Ornithinibacter sp. | reverse complement strand
TGGCGCTCCTCCTCGACGCGTGGGCGCTGCTCGACCGGCCGACCCTGCCCGCGGCCGAGGAGTCGCTGCGACGGTGGCTCGGCGCCGCCGCGTTGGTCGTGCCGGGCTCCGAGGGGGGAAGGGTGGTCCTCGCCGGTGCGCCGCTGCACGCCACGGTGCCGGCGGTCGAGGCCCTCGTGCGGTGGGATCCCGCGTGGTTCGCCGAGCGTGAGCTGGATGAACGCCGCGGGCTCTCCCTCCCGCCGACGGTCAGGGTGGCGACACTCACCGGTCGGCGAGCACTGGTCGAGGCGGGTGTGCGCGAGCTCGCGCTCCCCCCACCGGCGGCGGTCCTCGGTCCCCTGCCCCACGGCGGAGACGACACGTGGCGCACCGTGCTGACGGTGCCCGCCGAGCACGGCCTGGACCTCGCCCGCGAGCTCGCCGCCCTCAGGGCGCGAGCCTCGGCCCGCAAGGAGTCGAACCCGCTGACGGTCCGGGTAGACCCACCCGATCCGACGGCCTGATCCCGCCAGCCGCCTAGACTGCCCGGCGTGAGCGTCACACCGATCCGCCTCTTCGGTGACCCCGTGCTGCGCACGCCCGCCGAGGTCGTCCACGACTTCGACGCGGAGCTGCGCAGGCTCGTCAAGGACCTCACGGACACGATGCTCGATGCCGGGGGGGCGGGTCTCGCGGCCCCCCAGCTGGGCGTGGGCCTACGGGTGTTCACCTACTCCGTCGACGGTGCGCTCGGGCACCTGGTCAACCCCGAGCTGAGCCTGGGCGTGGCGGAGGAGCTTGGCCCCGAGGGGTGCCTGTCGCTACCCGGGCTGCGCTTCGAGACCCCCCGTGCGGTCACGGTGGTCGCCCGGGGTCGGGACCAGCACGGCGAGCCCGTCACGCTCGAGGGGACGCACCTGCTGGCCCGAGCGGTGCAGCACGAGAGCGACCACCTCGACGGGGTGCTGTTCATCGACCGCCTCGACCCCGACCAGCGGCGCGAGGCGATGCGTCTGGTGCGCCAGGCCGACTGGGGTGGTCCGCCGCCAGTGGTCCGGTCGAGCCCGCACGCGATCCTGGGGGGGCGCTGAGTGCGCCTCGTCCTTGCGGGCACCCCGCAGACGGCGGTCCCCTCCCTCCTGGCCCTGATCGGCTCCCCGCACGAGGTCCTCGCCGTGGTGACCCGGCCCGACGCGCGCAGCGGTCGTGGTCGCGCGCTGGTGCCGTCACCGGTCAAGGCAGCGGCGCTCGAGCACGGGATCGAGGTGCTGGAGCCGGTGCACCCCCGCGACCCGTCATTCCTGCACCGGTTGAGCGAGCTCGGTCCCGACTGCTGCCCGGTGGTCGCCTACGGCGCACTCGTCCCACGCCCGGTGCTCGACGTGCCGGCCCACGGGTGGGTCAACCTGCACTTCTCGCTGCTGCCGGCGTGGCGCGGGGCCGCGCCCGTGCAGCGCGCCCTGATGGCCGGGGACGACGTCACCGGCGCCACCACCTTCCTGCTGGAGGAGGGGTTGGACACCGGTCCGATCCTCGCCACACTCACCGAGCGGGTGCGGTCCGACGACACCTCGGGGTCGTTGCTGGAGCGGCTCGCGCACGGCGGCGCCGACCTGCTGCTCGCGACGATGGACGGCATCGAGGCTCGCGCCCTCACGCCGGTACCCCAGCCCACCGACGGGGTCAGCCATGCCCCCAAGCTCTCGACGCAGGAGGCGCAGGTGCGCTGGGCCCTTCCCGCACACGTCGTCGACCGCCACGTGCGCGGTTGCACCCCGGCGCCCGGGGCGTGGACCACGTTCCGTGGGGAGCGGGTCAAGATCGGTCCGGTGCGGATGCCGGCCGCGGACCAGGCAGGGGAGGAGGGCTCCACCCCTGCGCTGGTTCCGGGCGAGCTGCACGTCACCAAGCGCACCGCCAGGGTCGGAACTGCCTCGGTGCCGGTCGAGCTGGGCGAGGTGCGCCCGCACGGGAAGAAGCCGATGCCGGCGGCGGACTGGGCCAGAGGTGTGCGGATCTCCAGGGGGGAGCTGCTCGGCTGAGCGGGCCACCTGATGGGGTGCCCCCGCGGTGCGTCGACGTGATCTACCGTTCGTGAATGGTCCGCGAATCCACGTCCACCGCCCTGCAGCGCACGGCCCTCGAACGACAGCGCGCCGGTCGCGTCCCGGGCGTGCACGCCAGCGTCGTCCGATGCGGTGAGCTGCTCTGGGAGAGCGGGATCGGCACCACCGAGGTCGGCGTCGATCGGCCGCCGACCCGCGACGACCAGTTCCTCGTGGCCTCCAACACCAAGACCTTCGTCGCGGTGATGGTCATGCAGCTCCGCGACGAGGGCCGCCTCTCCCTCGACGACCGGCTCGCGGACCATCTCCCCGAGCTCGGCCACTCCCTCACCGTGCGCGATGCGCTGTCCCACATCAGCGGGATGCAGCGCGAGCCCGTGGGCGATGTGTGGGTGACGCTCAGCCACCCGGACGAGGAGACCCTCGTGCGCGAGGCCGACCGCGAGGCCGCGATCCTGCCAGCCGGCGAGCAGTGGCACTACTCCAACCTCGCCTTCGCCCTCCTCGGGCTCGTCGTCGGTCGGCTCGACGGCCGCCCTTGGCACGAGTCGCTGCGCGTCCGCCTCCTGACGCCGCTCGGCCTGACGCGCACGAGTGTCGGCTTCGACGGCGGGCCGCACGCGCACGGCTACTACGTCGGCCCGTGGGACGACGTGCCGCGCCCCGAGCCCGTTGTCGACCTCGGGGCCACGGGGCCCGCCGGTGCCCTGGCCTCGACGGCGGCGGACCTCGCGCGGTGGACGGCCTTCGTGGCGCGTCCCGACCCGGCTGTCCTGAGCCCGGCGACGATGGAGGAGATGACCCGTCCCCGGGCATTCATCGACACTGACGGCTGGCAGATGGGGATGGGGTTGGGCTTCTTCCTCCTCCGATCGCCGGGCGGTCGGGTCCTGGCCGGGCACACTGGGGGGATGCCGGGCCACGTCACCGGCGTGTTCACCGACCGTTCCACCGGGACGGCGGCGGTGGTGCTGATGAACTCCTCGGTGCCTGCCGACCCGGCCGGCTTCGCCGCCGCGCTCGTCGACCTGGCCCTCGACCTGGAGCCTCCGGAGCCGGAGCCGTGGCGGCCCGGCCACGAGGTTCCAGAGGATCTGCGAGCACTGCTGGGCCGCTGGTACTCCGAGGGGCGGCCGTGGGACTTCTCCGTGCGCCAGGGAGCCCTCGAGGTCCGGTCGCCCGTCTGGCCCGCAGGGCGGGACTCGTGGGCGTTCGAACGGGTCGAGGACGGGCTGCTGCGGGCGACGTCCGGGGCGGAGCGGCACGAGCCGCTGCGGGTGCTCCGCGACCACGAGGGGCGGGTGGAGTCCCTGCGCTGGGCCACCTACCGGATGACCCGAGAGGCACTCGCCTTCGGCGAGGACCCCTCCGTGGACTGAGCGCCGCCGCACCGGCCCTCGCAGCCGTCGTGGTTCCCGGTAGCCTCCGGGGGTGCCCGACCGACCCAGAGACACCCCAGACCGCGGGCCCCGCCGTCGCTCCGTGACGGCTCCTGCCGAGCGCACCCGCGGCGCCGAGCCCACCCGCTTCGCCGCCTACAGCCTGCTGCGCGCGGTGTCGGACGGCGCCTACGCGAACCTCGAGATGCCCGCCATCCTGCGCCGACGCCATCTCGAGGGGCGCGATGCCGCCTTCGCGACCGAGCTGGCCTTCGGGGCGATCCGCTGGCAGGGCTTCTACGACGCCGTCATTGCCTCGGCCGCCGCCCGCCCGGTGGAGCGGATCGACCCCAACGCGCTGGACGTGCTCCGGCTGGGGGCGCACCAGGTGCTCGGCATGCGGGTCGCCGGTCATGCCGCCGTGGACCAGACCGTCGGGTTGGCCCGAACCGTGGCGGGTCAGGGGGCGGGTGGTTTCGTCAACGCCGTGCTGCGCCGCATCACCGAACGCACGCTCGATGAGTGGCGCGACCTCGTCGCACCGCGCGACGGGGGAGCCGCAGCCCTGGCCGTCAGGCACTCGCACCCCGAGTGGGTCGTCGCCGCGCTGCGCGCCGGCCTGCTCGCACACGGCAGGGCCAGCGCACACACGATCGACGGCGAGCTCGAAGCCCTCCTCGTGGTCGACAACGAGGCCCCACGGGTGCACCTCGTCGCCCGGCCCGGCCTGGCCACCGTCGACGAGCTCGTCGAGGTCGCGGATGCGGAGCCGAGCCGCACCTCACCGATCGGCGCCGTGCTCCTCTCCGGAGACCCCGGTCGCATCGCCGCGGTGCGCGACGGTCGGGCCGCGGTGCAGGACCTCGGCTCCCAGCTCGTCGCGCTCGCACTGGCCCGCGCCGAGGTCGACCCCGGCACCCCCGCTCGGTGGCTCGACCTGTGCGCAGGCCCGGGCGGCAAGGCGGGAGTGCTCGGCGCGCTCGCGATCGCCGAGGGAGCAGATCTCACGGCTGTGGAAGTGACGCCCCACCGCGCAGAGCTCGTGCGCTCGACCTTGGCGCCGCTCATCGAGCACGCGGCTGCGGCCGGTCGCCGGGTGGAGGTGCGCACCTCCGACGGGAGGGAGCTGGGCGAGGAGGAGCCGGGGGCCTACGCCCGGGTGCTGGTCGACGCCCCGTGCACCGGGCTGGGGGCGCTGCGCCGCAGGCCCGAGGCCCGGTGGCGTCGTCAGCCCAGCGACCTGGCCGCGCTCGGACCGCTCCAGCGCGCGCTGCTCTCCTCTGCCCTGGACGCGGTCGCCCCCGGTGGGGTCGTCGCCTATGCGACGTGCAGCCCACACCTCGCCGAGACCCGCTTCGTCGTCACCGACGTCCTCAAGAAGCGTCCCGACGTCGAGGTCGTCGACGCCCGGCCGCTGTTCGTCGACTCCGCGGGCGAGGTGCTGCACGACCTGGGGGATGGCCCGTTCGTTCAACTCTGGCCGCACGTGCACGGCACCGACGCGATGTTCTTCGCGCTGCTGCGCCGTCGATAGGGTCGGTCGCGTGCAGATCTCACCCTCGATCCTGTCCGCCGACTTCGCCAACCTCGAGCGCGAGCTCGGGGCCATCGCCAACGCCGACTGGGCGCACGTCGACGTGATGGACAACCACTTCGTCCCCAACCTCACGCTGGGGCTGCCCGTGGTCGAGGCACTCGTCGGCGTCTCACCGATCCCGATCGACTGCCACCTGATGATCGAGGACCCCGACCGCTGGGCCCCCGGCTACGCCGAGGCGGGTGCCCGCTCGGTCACCTTCCACATCGAGGCGGTGGCTGACCCGGTGGGCACGGCCCGAGCGATCCGATCGGTCGGTGCGCGCGCGGCATTCGCCCTCAAGCCGGGCACTCCCTTTGCGCCCTACGAGGACCTGCTCCCGGAGGTCGACATGGTGCTCGTCATGACGGTCGAGCCGGGCTTCGGCGGCCAGTCGTTCATGGCAGACCAGATGCCCAAGGTTCGTGCGGTGCGTGAGGCGGTGCGCCGCCACGGTGGCGAGGTGTGGATCCAGGTCGACGGCGGAGTCTCCGCCGACACGATCGAACAGTGCGCGGATGCCGGTGCCGACGTCTTCGTCGCGGGCTCCGCGGTCTACGGTGCCGAGTCGGCCGCCGAGGCCGTCGATGCGTTGCGCGCCCTGGCTCAGCGCCACCACCACGGGTGACCTCGCTCGTCGAGCGGCTGCGGGGGTGCTCGTATGCCGTGGACCTCATGTTCAGCGAGGGGCTGGCGCCCGGGGAGGTGCTCGAGGGTGTCGAGTTCGAGGCGTGCACCTTCGGGGGGGCGGTGCTCGAGGCCGCCGTCCTGCGCGACTGCACCTTCACCGACTGTGTGTTCACCGGCTGCAACCTCAACCGTGTCGATCTCGCAGGCTCTCGGTTCAGCGACACGACGTTCCTCGACTGCACGGCCCTCGCGGTGACATGGACCCGCGCCGGCGCCACCTCGCTGTCGGTCCGGCCCTGGGATTTCACCCGCTGCCGACTCGACCTCGGCTCGTTCCAGGAAGCCGCCCTGGCCGGGTCTCACTTCGTCGACTGCTCGCTGCGAGAGGCAGACTTCGCCGGCGCGGACGCCGCTCGCGTGGAGTTCGCGGACAGTGACCTGTCCGGTGCGGTGTTCGTCGCGACCGACCTGCGCGGCGCCAGCCTCGTCGGTGCGAGCAACTACGCGTTCGACCCGTCGGAGAACAGGGTGCGTGGACTGCGCGTTGATGCCGCCGCTGCAGGCGGACTGCTCGGCGCGATGGGCCTGGTCCTGGAGTAGGCAGCCCCGCCGTGCAACGACCTGCGCTGCACCCGAGTTTCGCAACGGTTCTGTTCCCCGCTGACTCTTCAGTGTTCCGTGTGGTCGCGAAGCTCGTCGTCGACACCGAGCACGTCGAGGGAGAAGCCCCGGCCGACAAAGGTGCCGTCGAGGTGCTCGACGTGCACACACACCCCGGTCTGCACGTCGAGTGCCACCAGCCAGGCAGTGGTGTACTCCAGTCCCGGCTGCCGGTCGCGCAGTCGCGGGCCACCGGCCTGCGCCTCGACGTCCTCACTGACCCGCCCGAAGAGCAGCGGGCAACAGCCGCACCGCGGGTCGTAGTCCTCGCGGGGGCTCACCTCCGCCCACCAGGTCGGCCGACCCAGCCGGTTCGTGGCGTCGAGCCGGTGCAGGTCAAGGGCCGGCGGACGAGGAGCGTCCGCGCTCCAGCCGGGGCCCGGGGCGCGCGGCATCCCATCGGCCAGCTCGACAGGGTCGAGCATCGCCACGAACTGGTAGTCCTGCCACATCGGGTCATCTGCCGTTGGCCGCTGCGGCCGGCGGAGCACGAACCCGTCTGCGCCCATCTCGACCGGCAGCTCCCAGGCATACTGCATCTCGCTGGTCCCCGAGTCGCCGCTGTCGGTGTCGACCCACCCGTAGCTGCCCCGGTCGGCCCGCTGGTCACGTCGTTCACCGTCGGGAAGCACCACCTCGAGCCCCACCCCCCTGACCAGCCGACCCACCACGGTGTGGTCGCCTTCGTGCAGGGGGCGCCGGTGCAGCTCGAAGGAGAGCGCACGCCACCGCCACGGCGAGGAGCGAGCCAGGCCGCGGAGCGCATCGGGGGTCGGGTGGCTCACGTCCACCAGTGCAGCACCTCGAGCTTGCGCGGGTCCACCGAGTAGACCCGTCCGGCCGGCCTGACAGGATGCCGTCGTGATTCCCAGCCCCTGGCCCATGACCGTCGGGTCGCTCCTGGTTCGCGAGGCCCGCGAGGCGGACCTCGAGTCGTTGCTGACCCTGCGCAACGACCCTTCGGGCAACCGTTTCATGCTGCGCACGCGCGTGGACCCCGAGGACTTCCGTCGCGAGTGGCTCGCCGTGCCGGGCAGCGACACCGACTACTCCTGCGTCGCGGAGGTCCAAGGCCGTGTCGTGGCGATGGGGTTCCTCGAGGTCGTGGACGGGATGGGCCAGCCGGGGATGCCGGAGCGCACCCAGGGGTCCATCGGCTACCTCGTGGACCCCCTGTTCGCTGGACGCGGTGTGGGCACCGACCTCACCCGCGGGCTGCTCACGGCGTCCTTCGACCACCTGGGTCTGCGGCGGGTCACCGCCGGGTGCAACGCCGACAACGTGGCCTCGGCCAGGGTCCTCGAGAAGGCTGGCCTGCGCCGCGAGCAGCACGGCATCCAGGACTCCTGGCACGCCGACCTGGGCTGGGTCGACGGCTACCAGTACGCCATCCTCGCCAGCGAGTGGCGTGCGCCGGGGCCATCCTCGGCGGTCGCTGGGTGAGCGGACGCACAACGGGGAGTGGAGACGCCGCGGCCACGCTGCGGCATACTGGGGGACGAACGTGCTCCGGGGTCGGTGCAATTCCGAACCGGTGGTGACAGTCCACGACCCGGCCGCAGCCAGCGGCCGGTTGACTCGGTGAAACTCCGGGACCGACGGTGAGAGTCCGGATGGTAGGAAGCACGTGTCGACGCGGCCCTTGGGTCTCGTCGGCGGTCGCCTCGGCGGCGCACCTGGTGGTGCGCCCGCTGGCGACCACCAGCCCGGAGCCGCGACGCACCACCGTCTCGAGGCACGAGGGCAGGACATGGACCAGAGCACCACGCTCATGCAGCGGGCGCTCGATGCGGCCTGCCTGGGCCCGGAGGCCGACCCCAACCCCCGCGTCGGCTGTGTGGTCACCAACCCGTTCGGCACGGTCGTCGGCGTCGGCCATCACGCAGGAGCGGGCAGCCCCCACGCCGAGGTCGACGCGTTGGCTGCGGCGGGCGACGGCGCGCGCGGTGGCACCGCCCACGTCACCCTCGAGCCCTGTTCCCACACCGGGCGCACCGGCCCGTGCACCCAGGCACTGTTCGCCGCCGGCATCGCGAAGGTCGTGTATGCCGTGGCGGACCCGGACCCGGTCGCTGGCGGAGGTGCCGCTTGGCTGAGCGAGCGGGGGGTCGAGGTCACTGCGGGCGTGCTGTCCGCCGAGGGCGAGGCAGTGAACGCGTCCTGGCTGCACGCGCGGCGCGCCGGACGTCCCTGGGTCGTGTGGAAGGGGGCGTCGACGCTCGACGGGCGCACCGCCGCCGCTGACCGCTCGAGTCGCTGGATCACCGGCGAGGCTGCCCGGGCCGACGTGCACGAGCTGCGTGCACGGTGTGGCGCGGTCGCCGTGGGCACCGGCACCGCGATCACCGACGACCCGCGACTCACGGTGCGCACCCCAGACGGGTCGACGCCGACCCGCCAACCGTTGCGCGTGGTCGTCGGCAACCGCGACCTGCCCCCGGGGGCCGCGCTCGCCGATGAGAGCGCCCCCACCCTGCACGTGCGCACCCACGACCCCGCCGAGGTGCTCGCCACGCTCCACGAGCGAGGTGTGCACCGCGTGCTGCTCGAGGGTGGAGCGACGCTGGTCGCGGCGTTCCTGCGCGCGGGTCTCGTCGACGAGGTCGTGCTCTACCTCGCCCCGGCGCTGCTCGGCTCCGGCGCCCCCCTCGTCGCGGACCTGGGCGTGCACACCATCGCCGACGCCCTCCGGCTGAACCCCACCGACGTCACGGTCCTCGGGCAGGACGTCCGGATCACCGCGCGGCCCCAGACCACCCCCGTCCCCCCACAGAGGAGCTGACCCACGTGTTCACCGGCATCGTCGAGGAGCTCGGCACCGTCACGGCCATCGAGCACGCCAACGACTCGGCACGGCTCACCATCCACGGCCCCACCGTCACCGGGGACGCCACCCACGGAGCCTCCATCTCGGTCAACGGGGTGTGCCTCACCGTGGTCACCCACGGCGGGGGAGAGTTCACCGTCGACGTGATGCAGGAGACCCTCGACCGCTCGAGCCTCGCCACGCTCGGTGCCGGGGACCGGGTCAACCTGGAGCGGGCGATGTCAGCCTCGGACCGGTTCGGTGGCCACATCGTGCAGGGCCACGTCGACGGCACCGGCACCATCACCGCGCGATCGCCGGGGGAGAGGTGGGAGGTCGTGCGCTTCAGCCTGCCCCCCCAGCTGTCCGGCTACGTCGTGGAGAAGGGCTCCATCACGGTCGACGGCATCAGCCTCACCGTCGTCGACGTCACCGACGACTCGTTCTCCGTCTCGCTGATCCCCACGACGCTCGAGCTCACCACGTTGGGGCGCAAGGCGGTCGGTGACCCGGTCAACCTCGAGGTTGACGTGTTGGCGAAGTACGTCGAGCGGCTCCTCGCGACGCGTTTCGCGACAGGGATGGGGGAGACGGCATGACATACGCGAGCATCCCCGA
This sequence comes from Ornithinibacter sp., assembly GCA_039915055.1. Taxonomy (GTDB): domain Bacteria; phylum Actinomycetota; class Actinomycetes; order Actinomycetales; family Dermatophilaceae; genus Fodinibacter. The sequence goes on along the minus strand of JBDSNZ010000276.1, from coordinate 11,315 downwards.
CGCGCTGGTCGCCCTGAGGGCAGGTCGGCCCGTGCTCGTCCTGGACGATGAGGACCGCGAGAACGAGGGCGACGTCATCCTCGCGGGCGAGACCCTCACCGACCAATGGCTGGCCTGGACCATCCGGCACACCTCCGGCTACATCTGCGCGCCGATGACTGACGAGGCCGCAGACCGGCTCGGGCTGCCGCTGATGGTCGCTGACAACCGGGACCCGCTGCGCACGGCATACACCGTCACCGTCGACGCGGCGGCCGACGTCACCACGGGTATCTCCGCCGCGGACCGCGCCCACACGATCCGCACCCTCTCGGATCCGGCGTCGGTCGCCACCGACCTGATCCGGCCCGGTCACGTCGTGCCGCTGCGCGCGCGCCACGGTGGGGTGCTCACCCGGCCGGGCCACACCGAGGCCGCGGTCGACCTCTGCCGCCTGGCCGGCCTCGCGCCGGTGGGGGCGATCGGCGAGATCGTGGCCGATGACGGCGCCATGGTGCGCACGGAGGGGGTGCTCGCGCTGGGGGAGTCGGAGGGCCTGCCGGTCATCACGATCGCTGCGCTCGTCGCCTGGCGGCAGCGCCACGACCGGGTCGAGCGGGTCGCGCAGACCGTCCTGCCGACCGAGCACGGCACCTTCACGACGATCGCCTACCGCGACGTCGTCTCCGGCATCGAGCACCTGGCCCTTCTCAGCCCGCAAGGTCTCCCCGAGGACCAGCCGTTGGTGCGGATCCACTCCGAGTGCCTCACCGGCGACGTGTTCGGCTCCCAGCGCTGCGACTGCGGGCCACAGCTGCAGGAGGCGTTGCGCCGGATCGCGATGGAGGGTGGGGTCGTCGTGTACGTGCGCGGGCACGAGGGTCGCGGCGTGGGGCTCGGGGCGAAGCTGCGGGCCTACGAGCTCCAGGACCGGGGTCGCGACACCGTCGACGCGCAGGTCGAGCTCGGCCTGCCGATCGACGCCCGCGAGTATGCCGCTGGCGCAGCCGTGCTCGTCGACCTCGGGGTCGCTGATGTGCGGCTGCTCACCAACAACCCCGCGAAGGTCGCCGCGCTGCGGCAGCACGGCATCGAGGTGCCCGTGGTCGAGCCCCTCCGGATCGCTCCGCTCGCCTCCAACGCGGCCTACCTGCGCACCAAGCGGGACCGCATGGGGCACGACCTCGACATCGACACCACCCCCACGGATGCGTCTCGCACGGCCGCGTCGGACGAAAGGATCACCCACCCATGAGCGGACACGGAGCACCCGAGGTCCAGGTCGACGGCACGGGGCTGCGCGTCGCGGTGATCGCCGCCTCGTGGCACGTCGAGGTGATGGACGGCCTGGTGGCCGGCGCCCTCCGCGGTCTCGCCGACGCAGGGGTGCAGCACCCCACCGTCGTGCGCGTTCCCGGGACCGTCGAGCTCAGCGTGGCTTGCGCCCGACTCGCTCCGACCCATGACGCGCTCGTCGCGCTCGGCGTCGTGGTCCGCGGCGGCACACCGCACTTCGAGTACGTCTGCCAGGGCGTCACTGTGGGCCTCACGCAGGTCGCGGTGACCACCGGCATCCCCATCGGGTTCGGTGTCCTCACCTGCGACACCACCGAGCAGGCGCTGGACCGGGCGGGACTCGCCGGCTCGTCCGAGGACAAGGGCCACGAGGCCGCGACGGCCGCTGTCGCCACCGCCGTCACCCTGCGTGACGTGACCGTGACCGGAAGCCGCGGATGAACGGCATCCGGGAGGCCCTGGCCTGGATCCAGGGTGAGTCGATCTCGGTGGCGGGGCACCCGCTGCCGTGGATCGAGATCTTCGGCAACGCCTTCGGGTTCGCCTCGGCGATCCTTGGGATGCGCCGCAAGATCTGGGCGTGGCCCATCGGCATCGTTGGCAACCTGCTCCTCTTCCTCATCTTCGTCTCGGCGACCTTCGAGGCCGACTCCCGCACACCGCTGTTCGGCCAGGCGGGCCGTCAGGTCTTCTTCATCATCACGAGCGTCTACGGCTGGTGGCGCTGGACCGAGCACCGCAAGGCCCGCCTGGCTGCGGGGGCGCCGGACGACACACCTCCCATCACCCCTCGCTGGGCGAGTGCCGGGGAGCGCCTTGGCTACGTCCTGGCCTGGTTCGGGCTCGTGCTCATCGCCCAGTGGGCACTCGCCGGGATCGGCGCGGCCTGGCCGGCGCCGCGGTGGTACTTCTGGTGCGACGGCTGGATCCTGGTCGGCTCGATGATGGCGACCTACGCGATGGCGCGCGGCTGGAACGACTTCTGGCTGATGTGGATCGCCGTCGACCTGGTCGGCGTGCCACTGCTCTGGCACAGCGGCTACTACCCCACGGCCGTGCTGTATGCCGTCTACGGCGGGCTGGTCCTCTACGGCTTCACCGTCTGGCTCCGGGCCTCCCGGGTGGAGGCGCCTGACGCGGAGGTCGAGGCCGTCGAGACCGTGGCGAGCCGCTGACGGCGCTCACCGTAGGGTTGTGCCTCGTGAAGACGTTCGACGAGCTGTTTACCGAGCTGGCGGAGAAGGCCCGCACCCGACCCGAGGGGTCCGGGACCGTGAGCGCCCTGGACGCCGGGGTGCACGCCATCGGCAAGAAGGTCGTCGAGGAGGCGGCTGAGGTGTGGATGGCAGCCGAGCACGAGGGGCGCGAGCGCACGGCCGAGGAGGTCAGCCAGCTGCTCTACCACCTCCAGGTGCTGCTGATCGCCTGCGACCTCACTCCCGACGACGTCTACCGCCACCTCTGAGGACCCCCGCCATGCTGCGCATCGCCGTTCCCAACAAGGGCTCACTCGCCGACCCCGCAGGAGCCATGCTCCGCGAGGCGGGTTATCGCACCCGCCGTGACCTCAAGGAGCTCGTCGTCACCGACACCGACCACGGTGTCGAGCTCTTCTACCTGCGCCCGCGCGACATCGCGGTCTACGTCGGGTCGGGCACGGTGGACTGTGGCATCACCGGTCGCGACCTGCTGCTCGACTCCGACTCCAGCGCGGTGGAGGTCATGGAGCTCGGCTTCGGGAGCTCCACCTTCCGCTATGCCGCCCGCCCCGGCACGGCGTCCGCCCTCGCCGACGTCGAGGGTCGCCGTGTCGCCACCAGCTATCAGGGCCTGGTCGAGAAGCACCTCGCCCGCCACGGCATCGCAGCCGAGGTCGTGCGCCTTGACGGTGCGGTGGAGACCGCCATCACCCTGGGAGTCGCCGACGTCATCGCCGACGTCGTGGAGACGGGCGCGACCCTGCGCTCGCAGGGCCTGGAGGTGTTCGGGGAGGCCATCCTGCGCAGCGAGGCGGTGCTGGTGCGCCGCGAGGGCACCGAGAAGAAGGCCGGCGTGGAGGTGCTCCGGCGCCGACTCCTCGGTGTCATCACGGCACGCCACTACGTCATGCTCGACTACGACGTTCCCGGCGAGCTCGTCGACCGGGCCTGCGCCATCACCCCGGGGCTGGAGTCGCCGACGGTCTCGCACCTGCAGAACCGGGACTGGTGCGCGGTGCGCGCCATGGTGCCGAGGGGCAGCACCAACGCGGTCATGGACGAGCTCTACGACCTCGGCGCCCGGGCGATCCTCGTGACGGACATCGCCGCATGTCGCCTGTGAGTGACGCCTCGACCGCCTCGGACGCGACGTTCCGCCCCGTCCGGGGAAGGGTCGTGCCGCTGGTCATGGGGACCCTCGCCGTGATCATCTGTGCCCTTGTCGCGCTCGGCATGGGCACCATCGGCACCTGGGGGCCCGGTGACCAGCTCGCGCTCGCCGGGCTCGGCGCGATGATCGCGGCGTTCCTCTTCCGTTATGCGAGCATCCGCGCCGTCCCGACGTCGAACGGTCTGGTCGTGCGCAACCTGATGCTGACCCGCACCCTGGTCTGGGACGAGATCATGGAGGTGCGGTTCCCCGACGGCGACCCCTGGGTCAGCCTGGAGCTGGACGACACCGACGTCATCGCGGTGATGGCCATCCAGCGCGTCGACGCAGAACGAGGGAGGGCCGAGGCCCAGCGTCTGGCCGACCTCGTGCGGGGTCATCAGCAGCGCACCTGAGGGCCATCCGCATCCACCTCGCCGACCCTGGCGAGCCCCGGCCGCAACCGCATCCCGACCGCGACCAGCGGCACCGACACGGTGACGAGCAGCGCCCAGAGCACGGCGTAGGACCCGGTCGCGTCAGCGACGACACCCATCGTCGTCGGCCCGAGGGAGGCGATCGAGTAGCTCACCAGGAAGGCCATCGCCGTGAGGCGGGCGCTGTCCCGAGGGGTCACCGCCAGGCGCACGAGCAGTCCGAGGCCGAGGGAGAAGCAGCCGCCCTGGCCAGCCCCGAGCAGGAAGGCCCAGACCCACGGTGCCGCATCGGGAGCGAGCCAGACACCGGCGAGCCCGACGGTTCCGACCGTGGCAGCGGCGAGGATCAGGGCGCGCGGGTCGGACACGTGGTCCAGCAGGGCGGGGGAGACGAGCCCCGAGACGAGCTGAACCCCGGTGAAGACCGCCATGATCAGCCCGGCATCGCGCGCGCTGAACCCGTGGGACTCGTAGGTCGGGGCGAGCCACGCGAGCGAGGAGTAGAACTGCCAGGACTGGCAGGTCAGGTAGGCCGCGAGGAGCCAGGCCGTGGTGCTGCGCCACGGCAGGTGGTGAGCGACGTCATCCGCGCCGACCCGGGTCGGGGAGTGCGCCGTGAGCGTGCGCCGCGCCGCGGCCCAGACGAGCACCGCGACGCCCGCCAGCGGCACCCAGGAGAGCAGCGAGGCAGACCAGTCGCCGAAGAGCGTGGAGAGCGGCACCGCTGCCGCAGAGGCAACGGCAGCGGTGCCCATCATCGCGAGCATGGTGAGACCGGTGCCCAGGCCCGACCGGCGGGCCGGGAAGACGGCCTTCACCACTCCGGGCAGCAGAGTGCCGGCCAAAGCGATGCCCGTCCCGGCGACCAGGGTCCCGGCATACAGCGACCACACCTGGCCACCACCGAGGCCGCGAACGACCAGCCCCGAGAGGACGAGGACGATGCCGGCTCCCACCGCCGCGGTGGACCCGACCCGTCGCGCCAGCTGGTTGGCCACTGGCGCCAGCAGGCCCATGCACAGCACGGGCAGCGTCGTGAGGACGCCCAGCCAGGCGCTGGAGATGCCGAGGTCGTCGCGGATCGTCTCGGCCAGCGGAGGGAGGCTGGCCATCAGGGTGCGCATGTTGGTCGCGACGAGCACGATGGCGGCGACGGCCAACCACGGTGCACCGACTCGCTCGCGGGGCACACGCTCTGTGGTCACCCGCGCGAGTATGCCAACACGGTCAGGGGAGGTAGGTCTCGGGCACCAGCGAGATCGCCTCGTCCTCCCCGACCCCAGCCAGGACGAGGAGGTTGACGACCATCGAGCGCACCTGCCCGCGGATCACCTCCGCAGAGAGACTCGCGTTGCGGTCCGCCCGCGCCGACCGGCCGGCGACCCGCAGGAGCACCTGCCGTCCGGCCGAGGGGTAGGTGTGCTCGTCGAGCACCCTCGCGAGGTCCGCGCCGGCGTCGGCCAGGGCCTCGACGAGGTCGATGTAGCGCTCCGGCACCACCTCGCCCCGGGCCACCGCGACCGACGCACGCCCGACGAGGACGCGCAGGTTGCGCACGCACGCGTCCAAGGGGATGACCAGGTTGGATGCCGCATCGGCCGCCGCCAGGTGACCGCGCTTGAGGGGCGACTGGCGGACCACGGCCAGACCCTCGGCGGCCGCGGTGCGCAGGTCGACCAGCTGGGCCTCGATCCCACGGGCGCGGCCCACGGCGCGGACAGCGAGACCTGCGTCCTGCAGGCGCAGGGCCTCCACGACGTCCTGCAACGTGGCCACCACGGCGCGCACGACCCGGGTGGCCTCCTGCCGTGGCCGCCGGATCGGGCTGGTGGGCGCGAGTGCCCCGATGGCCAGGGCCACGGTTCCACCCACGACCGCATCGAGCCACCGGGACACCGCTGCGCTCTCGGTCGCGACGAGCGCGACGATGAAGATCGACTGCACGCCGGCCTGGATGACGATCAGTCCGCCAGAGGAGATCAGCACCGCCACCGACATCGCGACCACGACGACGAAGGCCATCTGCAGCGGGCCCGCGCCGAGCACCCGGAGGACGACGTCGCCGATGAGCACACCCAGGGCGACTCCGACGGTGACCTCGACGATCCGGCGTGGTCGCTGCCCGTAGGTGAGTCCCAGCCCGACGATCGCGGTCACCGGGGCGAAGAACGGCGTGGTGTGCCCCAGCACGTCGCGCGCGATGACCCAGGCGAGCAGCACGGCGATGCCGATCTGCAGGATGAGCGGAGCGCGGTCACGCAACCGCCTGACCCGGCGTATCAGGTCCTCCCGGAGGCGCTCGGACGTCATGTCGGGCCGACCGAGAAGACCAGGTGGGCCCGGTCGCGGGGGCAGCACGCGGCATACAGTCGCTCCTCCTGGGCAGCCCATCGGTCCCAGTTGGGCACGTAGACGGCGCCGTCGCGGGCGAGGGCCCGCACCTTGCGCAGCGCCTCGGGTGCCTGCACCCAGACCCGCACCGCCGCGTAGGCCTCGGCCGGCGGCACGAGGGCGCCACAGCCCTCCACGACGAGGTACGAGGTGGGCTCGACGCTCACCGCGCGCCCCGTCCGGTCGCGCATCCAGTCCCATCGTCGGTAAGTCGCGGGCCGACCCTGCGAGAGCGGCTCCAGGACCTGCTCGGTGAGGAGGGTGACGGTATCCGCCAGCCCGTCCCAGCCCGGGCAGAGGTCATCGACGTGCACCACGGGGCAGCCCAACGCGGACCCGACGCCAGCCGCCAGCACGGACTTTCCTGCCCCGCTTCGCCCGTCGATCGACACCACGACGACACCGCCGCAGGCGGGATCTGCGGAGGTCGTCGCGGCGACCACTGCCGCCACGTGTGCCGGATCGGCCTGCTCGCCGCCCGGGTGCACCATGGCGTGACCCTAGCGCTGGGTAGGTTGGGTGCATGCCTGTGGCCGTTCGCGTGATCCCGTGTCTGGACGTCGACGCCGGGCGGGTGGTCAAGGGAGTGAACTTCGAGAACCTGCGCGACGCCGGTGATCCGGTGGAGCTGGCCCGCCGCTACGGCGAGCAGGGAGCCGACGAGCTGACCTTCCTCGATGTCACCGCGAGCAGCGGAAACCGGGCCACGATGTATGACGTGGTGTCCCGCACTGCCGAGGAGGTCTTCATCCCCCTCACGGTCGGCGGCGGGGTGCGTACCGTCGACGACGTCGACCGGCTACTGCGTGCCGGGGCCGACAAGGTGGGTGTGAACACCGCGGCCCTCCAGCGACCGGAGCTGATCGCCGAGACGGCTGACAGGTTCGGTGCGCAGGTCCTGGTGCTGTCGGCCGACGTGCGCCGTCGCCGCAACGCCGCTGGTGTGCCGGTCGGAGGATTCGAGGTCACCACCCACGGCGGCCGCGCCCGCACCGGAATCGATGCCGTGCAGTGGTGTGCCCGGGCCGAGGAGCTCGGGGCGGGGGAGATCCTGTTGAACTCGATGGACGCCGACGGCACCAGGGACGGTTTCGACCTGGAGCTCATCGCGTTGGTACGCGCTGCGGTGTCGGTGCCCGTCATCGCCAGCGGGGGTGCGGGGGCCCTGGCGCACTTCGCCCCGGCCGTGCGGGCAGGCGCGGATGCCGTGCTGGCGGCGAGCGTCTTCCACTTCGGTGAGCTGACCATCGATCAGGTCAAGGATGCGCTCAGGGTCGACGGCCAGCCCGTCCGCTGACCTGCGGAACGTGGACCGTGCCTCAGGCCAGGCCGAGGTACGCCGCGCGCAGGGTGTCCACGTCCTCGGGTGTGCCGTCGAGCGTGACGTCGGCCGCGCGCATCCGGCCGTAGGCCAGCAGCAACAGCTCGACCGGTTCACCGGTGACGGTGACCGACCGGCCCTCGGGGCCGGCGGTGATCGGCTGCGCGCCGGGCGCGAGGAGCCGCACCCCGACCTCGGAGCGGCGGAACATCATCCGGGCGGAGGATCGCAACGAGGACAGCACCGCCCGCGCGGTGCGTTCGGGGACCTCTCGGCGAGCACCGGGGAGCCCGTCGCCCCGCAGCGCATCCTCGTGGTGCACGACCATCTCGACGGTGTTGACCACGGCGTCGATCTTCCCGATGCGGGTCGGGGACCATCCGGGGGGCCCGGACCGCACCGTGTTCACGAGCCGGTGCCAGTCACCGGCGGCGAGGCGGGCCTGCTCGCGCTCGAGCCTGGGCGCCAGCGCCGACACGAACATCCCAGCGGCGACGTCGGGGCGGCGCTCACGCAGCACCAGGTGGGCCGCCAGGTCCCGGGTGCGCCACGGGTCGCAGAGGGTCGGCGCGTCCGGACCGAGGGCGAGCAGGGTGTCGCAGAGGGCTTCGCGCTCGAGGCGGGCGACGGGCATGGAGGGTCGTGAGGTCATGACGCCATCATCACGGAATGGTGAGGGATCCGAGGACGGCGGGGTGCTGATGCCTACACTCACGGGGTGACGCCAATGCGAGCGAGGACGATCCACGGGGTGGTTGCGGCACTTGCCATCGGGGCGCTGGTGCTCCAGAGCGTGCTGGTCGTGTCGGGCGCGTCCGTGCTGGCCGAGACGGAGGTCCCGCCGCTGCTTACGCGCCTCGGGCGCCTCGTCTCCTACTTCACCATCCAGAGCAACGTCTTGGTGGCCGTCACCGCGGTGCAGCTCGCCCTGGACCCGGCGCGCGAGGGTCGGTGGTGGCGTCCCGTGCGGGTCGCTGCCATCGTCGGGATCACCGTGACAGGTCTGGTGCACTTCGTGCTCCTCCGGCCACTCCTGCACCTCGAGGGGGCGAACTGGGTTGCCGACAAGATGCTCCACATGGTCGTCCCGGTGGCCGCCGTCATCGCGTGGGTCGCGGTCGGCCCGCGACCGCGGGTGACGTGGCGCGATGCGCTGTTCGCCCTGGCCTGGCCCGTGGCATGGCTGGTCTGGACCTTGCTCGTCGGGGCAGTGAGCGGCTGGTATCCCTACCCGTTCCTCGACGTCGGTGCCGAGGGCGCGCTCTCGGTGGCGCTCACCTGTCTAGCGGTGACGGTGCTCTTCCTGCTCCTGTGCGCCGGGCTGCGAGCCCTGGACCACCGACTCAGACCGGCCACTCCACCTCGGTGACCTCGCCGCCCACGACGGTCGCAGTCAGCACGACTCGGTCGCCCGGGATCGGGCACAGCTCGTAGTCGCCCGCGACCACGCTCGGATAGACCAGTGAGTAGTGCATCTCACCGGCTGTCGGGCGGCCGACCACGCCCACGTGCGGGAACACCGATCCGGGGTGGCTGTGCTCGTGCTCATGGGAGTGCCCGTGCCCGTGCCCGTGCCCGTGGGTGTGGGTGGGATCGGGATCGGTGCTGCTCGCGAGCCGCCCGGCGCTCGTGCCGGCGGGGCGGATCTCGACCTCGAGGTCCTCGGTGCTCGCCGGCATCGTGACGACGAGGGCACCCACGTCACCGCCGATGTCGAGCAGCACCGGGCCCTGGCCGGCATCCGGGTTCTCGGTGGTCGCCATGGCGGGTCCTTGTGTCGGGGTCGGGCAGGCGTCGTGGGTGGCAGCCGACACGGCCGACCGGGATCAGGGAGTCCCGGTCGGCCGTCTCGTCACGGTACGGGCTGCAGGTCGTACGCGCCGGGCGTGCCGGGCGCCGTCTGGTATCCCCCGGCAGGGGTCCCCAGATAGGGGAACTCGTCCAGGAACGGCGGGTTGGTGTTGGTCGTCCCGTCCGTGAGGCCGGCGCTGGCCGGGTCGGGGGTGAACGACGGGTCGACGAGGGGGATGGTGGCCCCCGCGACGGCCCGCAGCTCGATGGCGACGACGTCGTCGATCACGCGGCGACCGTTCGGGAAGCCGGCGGCGTCACCGGCTATGAGGCCGATCGGGTTGGGCTCGGCCGTCGGGGGAACCGCGACGTTCAGCCGGAGCATGTCCGCCTGGTTGGCCCCGGTGTAGTTCTGGAAGCCGGGGACGACGCCGGTCGGGATGCCGGTCAGCAGGATCGCGAGCAGGTCCGCCCGACTCTTGGTGTAGCCGGCCAGGTTGGGGAAGACCGTCGGATAGAGGACCGGGAGGAGCCCCGCGAGCTCGGGCTTCGCCACGTACTTCGCGTACGCCTTGTCGAGGCTCGGCGGCGTGGCGTTCCACTCGTCCTTCTCGGCCATCGGGGTGATGACCTCGTTGAACAGTGGGTTTCCCAACCGCGAGACCTGCTGGAACGGACCGGAATTCACCGGCTTCTTTCCAGCCTTCATCATGTGGCGGTTCTTCTGACGGCTGGCAGTGGCCCACACGCCGATGACCGAGGTCGCCTTGGCGACGTCCGTCGGGAGCACGTTCCCCGCGGTGAGGTCAGTCACGGGAACCTGGATGGCGATGCTGTGGACGTTGAGTCCCTGGGTGCCGTTGACCCCGGCGGCGGCCGCCGAAGGAATCAGGTGGAGGAACTGGAATGGTCGCAGCGTGCCGAGATCGAAGATGCTTCCGAGGTCGACGAAGAAGCCCTCGGCGCGCTGACCGGCGAACACCGTGCGACCCCCCTTGATGCGGTGGACCGCCTGGGCCGCGAGCGAGGAGTAGTTCGGGGTGCTGCGGGGGCCGACGTTGACCGGCGGGCTGAGGAGGCGGGTGGCGAGCGTGGACCAGCCCTTGCCCTTCTGGTAGCGGGACACCGAGTAGTACTGCGGCCGGTTCCACGCCGTGTCGGTGATGTTGGTGATCTGCCCCGTGTTGTACAGGAAGGTCTTCTTGTTGCGGATCTCGGTGGTGAAGCGGAAGCGGTAGACCACGTCGGCGTCGCCGGCGACACCGGAGTTGCTGATCTTGATCTCGTACTGCACGTCGTCGCCGAACTCGTAGAAGTTCGGGCCACCCTGGGGGTTCTGGAAGGGGATGAAGTTGGCGATGAGCGTGACGGTGTCGGGCTTGTCAGGGCTGACGAACGCGTACACGTCGGTGTTGTCGGCGACCGGGTCCTTGGAGATTTCCGGGGCTTCGCGGTGCGAGGACATCAGGCCTTCCCTCCCGCTGCCTTGACGAGACGCCGGACCAGGTCGGCGTCGTGGATCTCGACCTCGTCCTCGCCCACCATGAGGGAGAGGACGCCCGAGCGCGGGTCCTCGACGTAGGCGACGAGGACAGCTCCGTCGAGAGCCTGGAGGGCCTCCTCGTGGGAGCGTGGCGCAGCGCTCGCCCTGCTTGCGGTGGCGACGACGGCGATGGCCGTCCCCGTCCCCGCAGCGGCCAGGAAGCCGCGTCGTGTGGCATCTGCCATGGTGATCCCTTTCAAGAGAGCAC
>JBDSNZ010000274.1:0-9815 GCA_039915055.1 Ornithinibacter sp. | reverse complement strand
GCTCGTCGACCATGATGTCGATGGAGTAGTCCTCCGCGCGGTAGCAGTGGTCCCCGAACTCCACGGCGTTGCCCGAGGCGTCGAAAGCCATCCGGGTCATCGTCAGCACGGGCTGCTGCCCGCGGATTCCGAGGTTCTTGCGCTCGGCGGCGGTCGGCATCCGAGCCCCGATGTTCTGTTGGGCGACGACGGGCCGCACGCCGCGCGAGCGCAGCGCGGCATACAGGCCGCCCTCCTCGAGCTCCTCACGCGTGATGTCGGAGTAGGCCGGTGGCAGCCAGTTGTGCATGAAGGCGATGGGGCTCTCGTCGGCGGTGCGGAGCCGCACGACGAGGAGCATCGGGGCATCGGGCTGGAGATCGAGGGCCGCCGCGGCCCGCTCGTCGGTGACGATCCCATGGCTGAGGATGCTCGTGCTGGGGTGGCGCCCGTCGCGACGCAGGTCATCGAAGAGGCTCGTCAGCTCGGCGCGCCGGTGCACCTTGCGGTTCGCGACGCGGGTTCCCAGCCCGCGGCGGCGCACGAGCAGGCCCTGGTCGACCATCTCCTGGATCGCGCGGCGCACGGTGGGCCGCGAGAGGCCCAGCCGCTCGGTCAGCGCGAGCTCGTTCTCGAAGGCGTCGCCGGGTTGCAGGCGGCCGTCGGAGATCGCGGCGCTCAGCTGTTCCGCGAGCTGGTGGTAGAGGGGCACCGGGGAGTCGCGGTCGATCGCGACGTTGACGAGCTGCGCACCCACGAGGGGAACTGTAGGGCATCGCGTGGTCAGGACAGGCGATCTTCCTGAGGTCTTGATATGAGAATGTTAGGACAAATGCTTGACAGGCGATGCAGACTGCGGTGGAGTTGGCGGACGAAACGGACCGGCACCCCCGATGACGGTGGGGCGTCACACAAAGGAGTGCAGTGCAGATGCGGATCGGCGTGGCGGGGGTGGGGCGCATCGGCGCCTTCCATGCAGGGAGCCTGATCGGGCTCGATGCCGTGGACGAGGTCATCCTCACCGACGCCGACGTCGACCTGGCCAAGGAGGTGGCCGCCGACCTCGGGCTGAGCGCGGTGTCCGATGTCGAGACCCTCCTCGCCGCCGGCATCGACGGCTTCGTCATCACGGCGGCAACCCCGGCCCACGCCCCCCTCCTGCGCGCGGGGCTGGCGGCCGGCATCCCGACCTTTTGCGAGAAGCCGGTCGCGGCCACCCTGGCCGAGACCCTCGAGCTGACAGTGCTGTCCGAGTCGACGGACGTGCCTGTCCACGTCGGTTTCCAACGACGCTTCGACGTGGGCTATCGGCGCGCCCGGGCCGCCGTGGTCTCCGGCGAGCTCGGCACGATCCACGCGGTGCGAGCCTCGACCCATGACCAGGCGCCCCCGCCCCCCGACTACATCGCCAGCAGCGGCGGCCTCTTCCGGGACTGCTCGGTCCATGACTTCGACATCATCCGATTCGTCACGGGCCAGGAGGTGGCGACGGTCTACGCGACCGGAGCCAACAAGGGGGCGCCCTTCTTCACCGAGAAGGGTGATGTCGACACGGCCGCGGCGATCCTCACGATGGACGACGGCACCCTCGTCACGGCGACCTCGACGCGCTACTCCGGCGGCGGCCACGACGTGCGGATGGAGGTGATGGGCGAGCACGGGGCGATCGGCGTCGGGCTCGACGACTCCCTCGCCCTGCGGTCCGTCGAGCCCGGGGCCGAGTTTCCGCTCGGCCCGCCGCACTGGTCCTTCATGGAACGGTTCCGCGCCGCCTACGTCGCCGAGCTCACCGCGTTCCTCGAGGTCGCAGCCGGGCGCAGCCCCAGCCCGTGCACCGTGCGCGACGCCCTGGAGGCGTTCCGCATCGCCGAGGCCTGCGAGCTCTCGCGTTCGGAGCAGCGCCTGGTCGCCATGTCCGAGATCCCCAGCACGCAGGCGTGACCTGATGGTGACCGGAGGAGGAGCGCGATGAGCCTGGGACGTGACAACGCGACGTGGTGCCACCGTGCGGGCACCCGCGCCCAGGGGGAGTGGGACTGCGTCATCGACCAGCGGCTGCCCGGGTGGGCGCACACCGGCCTGCGCACCGCGACCCTCACCCCCGGGGCCTCGCTCGACCTCGCGCTCACCGACCACGAGGCGGTCGTGGTGCCGCTCTCGGGAGGGTTGGGCGTCGAGGTCTTTGACGCCGACCGGGTCGAGGTCTTCGAGCTGGCCGGGCGCCCCGACGTCTTCGCCGGCCCCACCGACGTGCTCCACGTCCCGGCCGGCGGAAGACTGCGCCTCGTCGGGTCCGGCACGACGGACACCCGGGTGGCGCTGTGCCTGGCACGCGTCGAGGCACCGAGCGGCCGCCGACCCGTCCACCTGGCCGCGAAGGACGTCCCGGTCGAGCTGCGGGGGGCTGGCGCCGCGACGCGCGAGGTGCGCAACTTCGGGGTGCCGGGGGTGCTGGACGCCGAGCGGATCATCGCCTGCGAGGTCATCACCCCCGCAGGCAACTGGAGCTCCTGGCCCCCGCACAAGCACGACGAGGAGCGCGCCGGGGTGGAGTCCGAGCTCGAGGAGATCTACTGGTTCCAGACCCGTTCCACCGGCGAGCCCGGATCGGATGCCGTCGGCTACCAGCGGGTCTACGGCACCGATGATCGCCCCATCGACGTCCTCGCCGAGGTGCGCACCGGGGACGTGGTCCTCGTCCCCCACGGGTGGCACGGCCCCGCGATGGCTGCCCCGGACGCGGACCTCTACTACCTCAACGTCATGGCTGGCCCCGGGCCCGAACGAGCCTGGCGCATCTGCGACGATCCGGCCCACGCTGCGGTTCGCGCCACCTGGGCGGGCCAGCCACTGGACCCACGACTTCCCCTGGGAGGACCCACCGCATGAGGACCCCCACCGGCACCGTGCGGCTGACGTCCGTGCAGAGACGCCTTCGCGACTCACGGACACCCGAGCACCCTTCATCGCCCCGACGGCCAGCAGCTGCGACGCGGCCACGACGACGGCACGCGAAGGAGGGCTGACCGGCATCCCGACCACCGGCGCGTCCACGCGTCCGGGCACTCAACAGCATCACCCACGAGCACCTCACCACCCACAGGACACCGCCTCGTCGAGGCGGTCATGTCGAAAGGCAGAACCAGATGATTCGCAAGAAGCCCCTCGCAGTGACGGCGATCTCCATCGCCGCCGCGCTCTCGCTCGTCGCGTGCTCCTCCTCCGGGGGCAAGCAGGAGACCACCACCGCCGGCTCCAACGCCGGCAAGGCCGACACCCCCAAGATCACCATCGCGATGATCACCCACCAGGCTCCCGGTGACACCTTCTGGGACATCATCCGCAAGGGCGCAGAGGCTGCGGCCGCCAAGGACAACGTCGACCTCCAGTACACCAACGACCCGGACGCCCCCAAGCAGGCCCAGCTCATCCAGGCCGCCATCGACAGCAAGGTCGACGGCATCGCGGTGACCGACCCCAACACCGGCGCTCTGGGGGCCGCCATCAAGGCTGCCGTCGCCGCCGGCATCCCGGTGACGATGTTCAACGCCGGCAGCGCCGACGCCATCAGCCTCGGCGCCATCGGCTACTTCGGCCAGGGCGAGAAGGAGGCCGGCATCGGCGCCGGAAAGAAGATCGTCGCCGAGGGTGGCAAGAACATCCTCTGCGTCATCCAGGAGCAGGGTCTGCAGCAGCTCGAGGACCGGTGCGACGGCGTGACCGAGGGAGCGGCAGGGGCCAAGGTCCAGCGGCTCTACGTCAACGGTCGTGACGACTCCGCCGTCACCACCTCGATCCAGGCGAAGCTGACCGAGGACAAGAGCATCGACTTCGTGCTCGCCCTGGGAGCCCCGTTCGCGCTCGACGCGGTCAAGTCCGTCGAGGGAGCGGGCAGCTCGGCCAAGATCGGCACGTTCGACACCAACAAGGAGCTCGTGACCGCCATCAAGGACGGCAAGGTCGGTTTCGCGATCGACCAGCAGCCCTACCTCCAGGGTTACCTCGCGGTCGACGCGCTGTGGCTCTTCAAGACCAACGGCAACACCATCGGTGGCGGCACCAACGTCGCGACCGGTCCGGCGTTCATCGACGCCTCGAACGTCGACAAGGTGTCGGAGTTCGCGGCCAACGGGACCCGGTGACCTGAGATGTCATCGGTCACGACCACACCCGCCGACGACCGGGTCGGCACGCGCTCCATGGCGTCGACGATCCTGGCGCGCCCCGAGGTGGGTGCCCTCATCGGCGCGCTCGCCATCGCGGTGCTGTTCCTCGTCGTCGCTCCGCCGTTCCGCAGCGTCGGGAACATCGGCACCGTCCTCTACGGCTCCTCGACCATCGGCATCATGGCCGTCGTCGTGGCACTGCTGATGATCGGCGGCGAGTTCGACCTGTCGGCGGGTGTGGCCGTGACGACCTCGGGGCTGATGGCCGCGCACACGGCGTGGTACTTCAGCCTCAACGTCTGGGTCGGCGTCTTCGCCGCCCTCGCCCTCTCCCTCGCTGTCGGGGCCTTCAACGGCTGGTTGTTGCACGTCACCGGGCTGCCGAGCTTCCTGGTGACCCTGGGCACCTTCTTCGTGCTCCAGGGCGTCAACCTCGCGATGACCAGGATCATCGCCGGGGGCGTCTCCTCCAGATCGCTCAACGACCTCGACGGCTACGCGAGCGCGCACGCCGTGTTCGCCTCGGGCTTCAGGCTCGGTCCGATCGAGGTGAAGATCCCGATCGTCTACTGGATCCTGCTGACGATCATCGTGTCGCTGCTGCTGCTGCGCACGCACTACGGCAACTGGATCTTCGCGGTCGGCGGCGACTCGGCGGCCGCCCGGGCCGTGGGTGTGCCGGTCGTCATCACCAAGATCGCGTTGTTCATGGGCGTCGGGTTCGGAGCCTGGCTGCTCGGCATGCACTACCTCTTCGAATACAACAACGTGCAGTCCGGGCAGGGCGTGGGCAACGAGTTCATCTACATCATCGCGGCCGTCATCGGTGGCTGCCTCCTCACCGGTGGCTACGGATCGGTGGTCGGCGCCGCCATGGGAGCGCTGATCTTCGGGATGACCCAGCTCGGCATCACCTATGCCGGCTGGAACGTCGACTGGTTCAAGACCTTCCTGGGCGTGATGCTCATCGCGTCGGTCCTCGTCAACATGTACGTCAAGCGAAAGGCGGAGGGACGATGAGCGCTCTCGAGGAGACGCGCGTGCAGCGCAGCGACAAGCCGGTGCTCGAGCTCGTGGACTGTGGCAAGAGCTATGGCAACGTGCACGCCCTGCGCGGGGTGAACATCAGCGTCAAGCAGGGCGAGGTGACGTGTGTCCTCGGCGACAACGGGGCCGGCAAGTCCACGCTCATCAAGATCATCTCGGGCCTGCACGACTACACCGAGGGCTCGATGAAGCTCAACGGCATCGTGCGCCGGTTCAACAGCCCTCGGGTGGCCCAGTCCATGGGCATCGCGACGGTCTACCAGGACCTCGCGCTGGCGCCGCTCATCGCGGTGTGGCGCAACTTCTTCCTGGGCAACGAGGTGCGCAAGGGTCTCTTCCTGGACGTCGCGGAGATGAAGCGGGTCTGTGGGGAGGAGCTCACGAAGATGGGCATCGTGATCCCCGACCTCGACCGGCCGGTGGGCAGCCTCTCCGGCGGTCAGCGGCAGGTCATCGCCATCGCCCGCGCCATCTACTTCGGCGCCAAGGTCATCATCCTCGACGAGCCGACGGCCGCTCTCGGGGTGAAGCAGTCCGGCGTGGTGCTGAAGTACATCATCAAGGCCCGGGATGCCGGCCTGGGCGTCATCTTCATCACCCACAACCCGCACCACGCCTTCCTCGTGGGCAACCACTTCGTCATCCTCAAGCTCGGCCGGGTCGTCCTGGACGCGCACCGCCACGAGCTCACCCTGGAGCAGCTCACCGGGGAGATGGCAGGCGGCCAGGAGCTCGACGAGCTGAGCCACGAGCTCGCGGGAGTCGATCCCGGCACGACGGCCGCCCCGCGAGACGGGGTCCCCGGTGGGGTCTTCGACGGCGACCCGGGAGCCGCGGCGGGGACCGACGCGAAAGGCGAGGAGTGACCGAGAGGGACCTGCGCGTCGGGATCATCGGGGTCGGCCTGATGGGCGCCGACCACGCTGAACGCATCGCGCACCGCACCGCAGGTGCCCGGCTCGTGGCGGTGTCCGACCCGGACGCCGCCCGGGCCGTGGCCCTGGCGGGGGCGTTCGACGGCGTGCGGGCGGTGCCCGACCCGCTCGACCTGATAGCCGAGGCCGACGTCGACGCGGTGCTCATCGCCTCGCCGGGCTTCGTGCACGAGGAGCAGGTGCTCGCGTGCCTGACGGCAGGCAAGCACGTGCTGTGCGAGAAGCCCCTGACGATGGACGGCGAGTCCTCGCTGCGGATCGTGCGGGCCGAGCAGGAGCGGGGCACGCCCCTCGTGCAGGTCGGGTTCATGCGCCGCTTCGACCCCGAGTACGCCCGTCTCAAGGCGCTGCTGGACTCGGGGCGGCTCGGCCGGCTCCTGCTGCTGCACAACACCCACCGGAACAAGACCGTGCCCCACACCTTCCGCTCCGAGATGATCGTGCGTGACAGCCTCGTCCACGAGGTCGACGTCGCCCGGTTCCTCTTCGATGAGGAGATCGCCGAGGTCACGCTCTACGCACCGGCGCCGACGTCCATCGCCGCCGGGGGCGTCATCGACCCACAGGTGTCCGTCTTCCGGATGGCCGGTGGTGCGATCGTCACCAATGAGGTGTTCGTCAACAACCAGGTCGGCTACGAGGTGCGCTGCGAGGCGGTGTGCGAGACCGGCACGGCAGTCGTCGGCGCACCGTGGGGTGACCTCTACACGACGGCATCGTCCTCGGCAGGGGACGGCGACGGTGTCTGGGGCGGGATGGTTCCCGCCGACTTCCGGGCACGGTTCGCGCGGGCGTATGACCTGGAGCTCCAGGCGTGGGCCGACGCGACGCGTCGTGGTGCGGTCGTGGGACCCACCGCCTGGGACGGGTATGCCGCGACGGTCGTCTGTGAGGCCGGGATCGAGTCGCTGACGACGGGGCAGCCGGTGCCGGTCTCCCTGGCCGCCCGCCAGTGAACCCACCACCCCGCCACGGGGTGCTGGAGGCACGCGGGGACGAGTACCTTTCGAGGTGAGCCACTCCGTCGGCCGTGAGCAGCCGTGACGACGGCGTCCGGTCCATGTTAGTATGTCAGAACATTTAATCGCAGACGTCGAGGAGTCCCGATGAGCACCCCCACCCGAATCACCCACCTCATCGGCGGGCAGCCGTGGGACGGCACCGCCGAGCGCACCAGTGCGGTGTTCAACCCGGCGACCGGTGAGCAGACCGGTGTGCTCGACCTCGCGTCGACCGAGCTGGTGGGTGAGGTGGTCGCCGGCGCGAAGAAGGCGTGGGCGCAGGAGTGGGGCAGCATCTCGTTGACGAAGCGCACCCAGGTGCTCTTCCGCTTCCGTGAGCTGCTCAACGAGCGCAAGGAGGAGATCGCGGCCCTCATCACCGCCGAGCACGGCAAGGTCCTCTCCGATGCCCTCGGTGAGGTGACGCGCGGCCTGGAGGTCGCCGAGTTCGCTTGCGGCATCCCGCAGCTCGTCAAGGGCGGCTTCACCGAGAACGCGTCGACGAAGGTGGACGTCTACTCGATCCGGCAGAGCTTGGGTGTCGTCGCGGTCATCAGCCCGTTCAACTTCCCGGCGATGGTGCCGATGTGGTTCATCCCCGTCGCCATCGCGACGGGCAACGCGGTGATCCTCAAGCCGTCGGAGAAGGACCCGTCCGCGGCGATCGCGATCGCGAAGCTGTGGACCGAGGCCGGCCTTCCCGACGGGGTGATGACCGTCCTGAACGGTGACAAGGAGTCCGTCGACGCCCTCCTGGCCCACCCCGACGTCAAGGCCGTGTCCTTCGTCGGCTCGACCCCGATCGCCAAGTACGTCTACGAGACCGGGTCCGCGCACGGCAAGCGGGTGCAGGCCCTGGGCGGCGCGAAGAACCACATGATCGTGCTGCCGGACGCCGACCTCGACCTCGCCGCCGATGCCGCGATCAATGCCGGGTTCGGGTCCGCCGGCGAGCGCTGCATGGCGATCTCCGCCCTCGTGGCCGTCGAGCCGATCGCGGACGAGCTGATCGAGAAGATCAAGGACCGGATGGGCAAGCTCGTCACCGGTGACGGCACCCGGGGCACCGACATGGGCCCGCTGGTGACCAAGGCGCACCGCGACAAGGTGGCGTCCTACCTCGACTCCGGTGTCGCAGACGGTGCCACGCTGGTCGTCGATGGCCGCGAGGGTGACGTCGACGCCGACGGCGAGGGCTACTTCCTGCGCCCGACGCTCTTCGACCACGTCACCCCGCAGATGTCGGTCTACACCGACGAGATCTTCGGTCCGGTGCTCTCGGTGGTGCGGGCGAAGAGCTACGACGAGGGCCTGGAGCTGATCAACGCCAACCCCTACGGCAACGGCACCGCGATCTTCACCAACGACGGGGGAGCCGCCCGGCGGTTCCAGAACGAGGTGGAGGTCGGCATGGTCGGCATCAACGTGCCGATCCCCGTCCCGATGGCCTACTACTCCTTCGGTGGCTGGAAGAACAGCCTCTTCGGTGACACCCACGCCCACGGCATGGAAGGCGTGCACTTCTTCACCCGCGGAAAGGTCGTCACCAGCCGCTGGCTCGACCCCAGCCACGGTGGCATCGAGCTCGGCTTCCCCCAGAACACCTGAGCCACAACGGATCCGGCTTTCCCAACGCACACGACTCCCGACGGCCCCGGCATCCTCATGGATGCCGGGGTCTTTGCCATCCGGGTCTGGTCAAGCACCCGCCCGACCCGATACGGTGACGACACGGGCGACACAGGGATGGTGACATGGCGACCTACGACTTCATCTGCGACGAGCACGGTGTCTCGACGTTGAGGATGCCGATGGCGTCGGTGGGAACCACGGCCCCCTGTCCGTCCTGCGGCGGGGAGTCCCGCCGCCGATACACGGCACCCGGGTTGGCTCTCGGGGATGCCGCGGCACGTCGCCTCATCGAGGCGACCTCACGGACCGCTCACGAACCTGCTGTGGTCAGCTCCCCCGGGGCTCCGAGAAGCCCGAGGTCGCGTCGCCCCACGGCCGATCCGCGAACGGCCCACCTCCCCGCACCATGACCTGAGCGTCGGCGCAGCTGACCGCTCGGGCGGATCGGAGGTCCATGGGCAACGTCGGCCTGCTCTACGTCGGTGCCGTCCTGTTCATCAACGGCTGTGCGCTGCTCGGGTGGGTGCGTGGCAACGGCGCGGTCCCGCTCAACATCTTCGTCGGGCTGCTCCAGGTCATCACGCCCACCTACCTGATCTTCACCGCGAACGGAGACACCGACGTCATCTTCGGGGCGTCCGGCCTCTACCTGTTCGGCTTCACCTATCTCTCCGTCGCGATGAACACCATCTGGGGTTTCGAGGGGACCGGTCTCGGCTTCTTCTCCCTCTTCGTCGTCATCGCAGCGATCGGCTACGCCGTCGTCAACGTCGTGACCTACCAGGACTACGCGTTCGGAGTCATCTGGCTGCTCTGGGCCTACCTGTGGTGGCTCTTCTACCAGCTGCTCGGACGGGACCGGGAGGGCTTGACCGCTTGGACCGGCGCCGTGGCGGCAGTCGAGGGCTGGTTCACCGCCGCCGTCCCCGCCTTCCTCCTGCTCACCGGCTGGTGGGATGCGCTGCCGAACATCGCGTGGGCAGCCGTCGTCGCCGTCCTCAACATCGGCGGCTTCGTCCTCGCCCGCTCACGCCTCGGGGCCCGCGTCCCGGCGC
>JBDSNZ010000252.1:0-2676 GCA_039915055.1 Ornithinibacter sp. | reverse complement strand
TCGACGTGAAGATCAAGATCGAACGACCGGATGCCGAGGCCGCCCGGGACATCTTCGCCAAGTACCTGACGGCCACGCTGCCGCTGCACCCCGACGACGTCGAGCAGAACGGCGGCTCGAAGGACGCCACGGTGCGGGCGATGATCGAGGCCACCGTGCTGCGGATGTATGCCGAGGAGGAGGAGAACCGCTTCCTCGAGGTCACCTACGCCGGAGGGGACAAGGAGATCCTCTACTTCAAGGACTTCAACTCCGGCGCGATGATCCAGAACATCGTCGACCGCGCGAAGAAGATGGCGATCAAGGACTTCCTCGACACCGGACAGCGCGGCCTGCGCGTGGAGCACCTGCTCCAGTCGTGCACCGACGAGTTCCGCGAGAACGAGGACCTGCCCAACACCACCAACCCCGACGACTGGGCGCGCATCTCGGGCAAGAAGGGCGAGCGCATCGTCTACATCCGCACCCTGATCAAGACCAAGGAGGGGACCGAGCCCGGGAAGTCCATCAACACCGTCGCCAACACGGGCCAGTACCTGTGAGGCTCGGGCTGCAGGTCTCACGCTTCAGCTGGCCCGGCGCACCAGCCTCCACCGGGGCGACGTGGCGGGCGGTCGCCCGCGACGCCGACCAGGCGGGGGTGTCGTCGTTGTGGGTCATGGACCACTTCTTCCAGATCTCGATGGTCGGCCCTCCCGAGGACGACATGCTCGAGGCCTACGCGGCCCTGGCGCACGCAGCCGCGGTCACCGAGAGGATCGAGCTCGGCACCCTCGTCACCGGCGTGACCTACCGGCATCCGGGCCTGCTCCTGAAGACCGTCACGACCCTCGACGTGCTCTCCGGTGGCCGCGCCTGGCTGGGTATCGGCGCGGCCTGGAACGAGGAGGAGCACCGCGGGCTCGGCGTTCCCTATCCGAGCACCGCGGAGCGGTTCGTCCTCCTGGAGGACACCCTGCGCCTGGCCCACCAGATGTTCGATGACGACGATCGCCCGTTCACCGGCGAGGTCCTGCAGCTGGACCGTCCGCTGAACCACCCTCGACCGGTGCGGCGGCCGCCGATCATGGTCGGCGGTGGGGGAGAACGCAAGACCCTCCGCCTCGTGGCCCAGTACGCCGACGCGTGCAACCTCTTCGACACCGGACTCGGGCCCGAGGGCCTCCCGCACAAGCTCGACGTCCTGCGGGGGCACTGCGAGGCCGTCGGTCGCGACTACGCCACGATCTCCAAGACCTGCCTCGCCCGTCTCACTCTCGGCACCAGGGGCGGCACTGCGGCTGACGGGACCGCCGTGCACTCGGTCGAACAGGCGGTCGAGCGACTGAGCCGGCTGGGGGACGCGGGCATCGACCACGTCATCCTCGGCATGGCCAACGACACCGACCCCACGGCATACGGCCTGCTCGCGGAGGTGGTGGCGCGGATCGGCTGACCGCTCAGAGCAGGCGGGCGAGGAGGCGCCAGCCCAGCAGCAGCACCGCGAGCACGGTCGTCGCGACGATGACGAAGGAGTGTGCAGTCCCCTCAGCCGCCACCCGTCGGAAGAGCAGCCCGAGCACCACTGTGGCGGCCAGCACGACAGCCCCGAACTGCAGGGTGCGCGGGCCGGAATCAAGGGTGAGTGAGGCCAGGAGCCACCCGGCAGCCGTGCCGACGAGGAACGGCCCTGCCGTGCGCACGACCCCGGGGATGTCGAGTCCCTCTGCGTGCGAGCGTCGCCCCACGGCTGCGAAGAACACCACCGCGATCACGTCGAGCAGGGCGGGCACGGCCCGGGTCACGGGGCGACCCGGTCGAAGAGAGAGCGCTGGCGGGGCGGCGCGTGGGTGGGGTCGACCCCGTCGAAGAGGCTGGACACCGACTCTCCGTCGTGGATCCGTTTGATCGCTTCGGCGAACAGGCCTGAGACGGAACGGATCTGGAGCTCAGGCCATCCGGTGGGGGCCGGCACGGTGTCGGTCGTGATGACCTCGGTGATCAGCGGGTGCTCGCGAAGGCGGTGCACCGCCTGTCCGGCGAAGAGCCCGTGGGTGCACGCGACAGCGGCCTCCGTGACCCCTTGGTCGGAGAGTCGGTCCAAGAGCTCGACGATCGACCCGCCGGTGGCGATCTCGTCGTCGAGGACGATCGCACGACGCCCGCTGACATCACCCACGATGGAGTCGATGACGACCCGGTCGTCGCTGAGTCGACGCTTTGAGCCGGCGGCCACGGGCAGACCCAGCAACCGGGAGAACTGGGTGGCGTCCTTGGCGTTGCCCAGGTCCGGGGAGACGACGACGGTCCCCTCGAGGTCCTTGCCGCGGAAGTGGTCGGCGAGGACGCCCAGCGCCGTGAGGTGGTCGACCGGCACCGAGAAGAACCCGTGCACCTGGGGAGCGTGCAGGTTCATCGTGAGCACCCGGTCGGCCCCGGCCGTGGCGATCATGTCGGCAACGAGCCGCCCACCCAGGGAGATGCGCGAGGAGTCCTTCTTGTCGGAGCGCGCATAGGCGTAGTGCGGGATCACTGCGGTGATCATCGCGGCGGAGGCACCGCGGGCCGCGTCGATCATGAGGAGCAGCTCCATGAGCGAGTCCTGGGTCGGCGGCACGAGCGGCTGGACGATGTAGACGTCGCGCTGGCGGCAGTTCGCGAGGAGCTGCGCCTGGAGGCAGTCGTTGCTGAACCGGC
>JBDSNZ010000230.1:0-9920 GCA_039915055.1 Ornithinibacter sp. | reverse complement strand
CCGACGCCCGCATCATCTTCGTCGACACCGAGACCTCGAACTGGACCTTCGACCCGATCCGCCGGCAGTTCTTCTGGCACCGGTTCTTCTCCCACCAGCCCGACCTCAACTTCGAGAACCCAGCCGTGCACGAGGCGATGTTCGACGTCGTGCGCTTCTGGATGGACATGGGCATCGACGGGTTCCGGCTGGATGCAGTGCCCTACCTCTACGAGGAGGAGGGCCACAACGGGGAGAACCACCCGAAGACCCACGAGTTCCTGACCATCCTGCGAGCCATGGTCGAGGAGGAGTACCCGGGGCGGATCCTGCTGGCCGAGGCCAACCAGCCCCCCAAGGACGTCGTCGACTACTTCGGCACCCCCGAGGCCCCCGAATGCCAGATGTGCTTCCACTTCCCGGTGATGCCGATGCTCTACTACGCGCTGCGCGAGGAGAAGGCGGCGCCGATCATCGACGTGCTCGCCGACACCCCGGCGATCCCCGAGGGCTCGCAGTGGGGCACGTTCCTGCGCAACCACGACGAGCTGACCCTCGAGATGGTCACGCCGGAGCAGCGCGCGGCAATGTACGGCTGGTACGCCCCCGACCCGCGGATGCGGGCCAACGTGGGCATCCGGCGCCGGCTCGCCCCCCTGCTGGACAACTCCCGCCCCGAGATCGAACTGATCCATGCCCTGGTGCTCTCGCTCATCGGCTCGCCGTGCCTCTACTACGGTGACGAGATCGGGATGGGCGACAACATCTGGCTCGATGACCGTGATGCCGTGCGCACGCCGATGCAGTGGACCCCCGACCGCAACGCAGGCTTCTCCACCGCAGACCCGGGGAAGCTCTATCTCCCGGTGGTCCAGTCCCTGGTCAACCACTACAGCCACGTCAACGTCGAGGCGCAGATGGCCTCGGGCTCCTCGCTGCTGCACTGGGTGCGAGGCATGCTCTCGGTGCGCCGCGAGCACCCCGTCTTCGGCCTGGGCGACTTCGAGATCTGCGACTCCTCGCACGAGCGGGTGCTGGCCTACGTGCGGGTCGACCGGCGTGATCGCGAGGTCGAGGACCGGTCCGCCCGGGTCGTGCTCTGCGTCAACAACCTGTCGTCGCGCCCGCAGGCCACGACCATCACCGTGCCGGAGGAGTTCCGCAACCATCAGACGCGAGACCTGTTCGGCGGCACCGGATTTCCTGACATCGGCGACGACGGCGCGGTGACCGTGACGCTTGGCTCGCGCGACTTCTTCTGGCTGGCCCTGGACCCGCCGCGGGGTGAGGTCCGTGGCTGAGGTCATCGCCACCGCCTCGATCTCCCCCTCCAAGCTCGACCTGGTCTCGAGCTGGATGGGGCGCCAGCGCTGGTATGCCGCGAAGGGTCGCGAGCCACTGCTCCGGCTCCTGTCGGCCTGGCGACTGGATGACCCCGAGGGTGAGGTCGGGATCGAGACGCTCGTCCTCGCCGACGACTCCGGGCCCGAGCCGGTGGTCTACCAGGTGCCGCTCACCTACCGCGGCGAGCCCCTGGGCAGTGCCGACCACGCCTTGATCGGCACAATGGAGCACACCGCCCTCGGGCGCCGCTGGGTCTACGACGCGCCGCACGACCCGGTCTACTCCGCCCAGCTGCTCGAGCTGCTCCAGGGCCGGGTCAGCGCCCAGTCGTCAACGACGTCGGATGCCGTGGACGACACGGTCCGCGGTGCGCCACAGGGCAGCTGGACCCAACCGGTGCGGGTGCGCGCCTCGCGCGTCCTCTCCGGAGAGCAGTCCAACACCTCGGTGATCCTCGACGCCGACCTCGAGGACGGCAGCCACGTGCCGCTGATCGTCAAGGTCTTCCGGATGCTCTCCCCCGGCGAGAACCCCGACGTCGTCCTCCAGGGTGCCCTGGTCGACGCGGGGTCGCGCCGGGTGCCGGCCGTGGTCGGCGCGATCACCGCACGCTGGCCGCACCCCCGCGAGGGGGCCGACGTGCCGGCCTCGGGCCACCTCGCCTTCGCCCAGGAGTTCCTGCCGGGTGTGGAGGACGCGTGGCGGGTGGCCCTGCACGCCCTCGAGACCGACACCGACTTCTCGGGGCCGGCCCATGCCCTCGGCGCGGCGACCGCCGAGGTCCACGCCATGCTCGCGTCGTCTCTCGGCAGCGAGCCGACCGGGAGCGAGCAGGCCCTGGAGGTGCTCGCCCAGATGCGCGATCGGTTCGAGGCTGCCGTTCTGGAGGCGCCCGAGCTCGAGGACCTCCGCGCCGGGGTCGAGGAGGTTCTGACCGAGGCCGCCCGCGCGAGCTGGCCCGCGGCCCAGCGCATCCACGGCGACTACCACCTCGGGCAGGTGCTGCACTCGGCGGAGCGTGGCTGGGTGCTGCTCGACTTCGAGGGTGAGCCGTTGCGCCCCCTCGCCGAGCGCTCCCGTCCCGACCAGCGGCTGCGAGACGTCGCGGGCATGCTGCGCAGCTTCGACTACGCGGGAGGCACCCGGGAACAGGTGCACGGCGTCTCGGCCCGGGACTGGGTCACCTCCGCGCAGCAGTCCTTCCTCGACGGCTACGCCGCGGGATCCGGCGAGGACCCTCGCTCCCGCCCTGCCCTGCTCACGGCATTCGAGCTCGACAAGGCGATGTACGAGGTGGTCTACGAGGCGCGCAACCGCCCCGCCTGGCTCGGCATCCCGCTCGGTGCCGCCCACCGCCTCACCGCACACCTGCATCCAGCACCGACCACCCAAGGAGAGCCCTCGTGACCCCCACTCCCAGCCCCGAGGTCGGCGGCGCCATCACCGCGCTGGTCCAAGGTCGCCACCAGCAGCCCCATGACCTCCTCGGCCAACACCTCGAGCCGGGCGGCCTGCGGATCCGGGTCCTGAAGCCGCTCGCCACGTCCGTGGGGGTGCGCTTCGAGGACGGCGAGGTGCTCGAGCTCGAGCACGAGGCCGACGGCGTCTGGACCGCGGTGCGTGCCGACGCCACGACGACGATGGACTACCGACTCGCGGTCACCTGGGCCGACGGTGTCGAGCACCTCCAGGACGACCCCTACCGCTTCGCGCCCACCCTGGGTGCGATCGACCTGCACCTCGTCGGGGAAGGCCGCCACGAGCAGCTGTGGACCGTGCTCGGCGCCCGGATCCACGAATACACCGGACCGATCGGCGCCGTCCGGGGCGTGTCCTTCGCCGTGTGGGCCCCGCGCGCCAAGGCCGTGCGGGTGATCGGTGACTTCAACGGCTGGGACGGCCGGGTCCACCCGATGCGCCTCATCGGCACCTCCGGCGTCTGGGAGCTGTTCGTCCCCGATGTCGGGGTGGGGGCGATCTACAAGTACGAGATCCGCGGCGCGGACGACGTCGTGCGCACGAAGGCCGACCCGATGGCACGGCGCACCGAGTGCCCGCCCAACACCGGCTCGGTCGTCGACGAGGCGATGCACGAGTGGGCCGACACCGACTGGATGACGGCTCGCGCCGAGAACGACCCGCACGTGGGGCCGATGAGCGTCTACGAGGTGCACCTCGGCTCGTGGCGCCAGGGCATGACCTACCGCGAGATGGCCGAGCACCTCGTCAACTACGTCGTGGACCTGGGCTTCACCCACGTCGAGCTCATGCCCGTCATGGAGCACCCCTACGGCCCTTCGTGGGGTTACCAGGTCACCGGCTACTACGCGCCGACAGCCCGCTTCGGCACCCCCGACGACTTCAAGTTCCTCGTCGACGCGTTACACCGCGCCGGCATCGGCGTGATCCTGGACTGGGTGCCCGGGCACTTCCCCCGTGACGCCTTCGCGCTCGCCCGCTTCGACGGCCTGGCGCTCTACGAGCACCCGGACCCGCGTCGGGGGGACCAGCCCGACTGGGGCACCCACGTCTTCGACTTCGGCCGCCTCGAGGTGCGCAACTTCCTCGTGGCCAACGCGATCTACTGGCTCGAGGAGTTCCACATCGACGGGCTGCGGGTCGACGCGGTGGCCTCCATGCTCTACCTCGACTACTCGCGCAAGGACGGCGAGTGGATCCCCAACGTCCACGGGGGCCGGGAGCACCTCGAGGCGATCGGCCTGCTCCAGGAGGCGAACGCCACGGCATACAAGCGGGTGCCCGGCATCATGACGATCGCCGAGGAGTCGACCTCGTGGCCGGGAGTCACCAAGGAGACCTCGAGCGGCGGCCTGGGGTTCGGCCTGAAGTGGAACATGGGCTGGATGAACGACACCCTGCGCTACCTGAAGGAAGAGCCGATCAACCGGCAGTACCACCACAACCTGTTGACCTTCTCGCTGATGTACGCCTTCAGCGAGAACTACCTGCTGCCGATCAGCCACGACGAGGTCGTGCACGGCAAGGGCTCCTTGCTGACCAAGATCCCGGGCGAGCGGCCGGAGCAGCTGGCGACCCTGCGCGCATTCCTCGCCTACATGTGGTCCCACCCCGGCAAGCAGCTGCTCTTCATGGGCTCGGAGTTCGCCCAGCCCGGTGAGTGGGCCGACGGCCGCTCGCTCGACTGGTGGCTGCTCGACCACGCCGCCCACTACCGGGTGCACGCCCTGGTCAAGGAGCTCAACCGGATCTACCGCGAGCACCCGGCGATGTGGGCGCTGGACTCCCGTTCCGCAGGGTTCCGGTGGCTCGATGCCGACGACAACACCGGCAACGTGCTCTCCTATCTGCGCCTGTCCGAGACCGACCCGGCTGCGGGGGATGTGCTCGTGACGGTCGTCAACTACGGCGGGGCCGACCGCGAAGGGCTGCGGATCGGGCTTCCCCGACCGGGCCGGTGGGAGGTCGTCCTGGACACCAGCGGCTTCGACGAGCACAGCAGCCCCAGCCAGGCCGGCATCGTGCTCGAGGCGGAGGCGATGCCGTGGCAGGACCAGCAGTGGTCCGTGCCGGTGCGGGTCGCAGGCCTCTCGACGCTCTACCTCGTGCCGCGTGGTGAGGTCGTGGAGGCGACGTCCCGGACCAGCATCGCAGCGAGCCCGCTCGGGAGCGACGTCCCGCGCGCCGAGGGCTGAACCGGCACGGGCCCGGCGGGATCTCTCCCGTCGGGCCCGCCGCCCCCTCCGCTGTGCTTCCGCCAGGGCAGGCGTCAGATGAACAGCAGCTGGGCGCCCTCGGTGAGCTCGATGAAGTCGCTCGCCGAAGTGCACCCCGATGCCGCTGTGCCCCGGAGGACTCATCGCCGTGTTGCCGACGATGGAGAACTTCAGGTCCCCCCTGGTCGCCTTGGTGATGTCGAAGCCAAGTACAACAACTACGACGCGTAGGAGTCTGTCGTGTGGGATGTCCCCGACACCGGTCCCTGTCATGGGGGGCGGGCCTCTGACAGGATCGGGCCATGAACGCCCCCCGCGCCGGCCTGCCCGCCCTGCCCTCCGACCTGGTCGACGTCGCAGCCCTCGTCACGGCCTACTACTCACGCCAGCCGGACCCGGACGACGTCGACCAGCAGGTCGCTTTCGGCACCTCGGGGCACCGTGGGTCCAGCCTGCGCACCTCGTTCAACGAGACACACATCCTCGCGACGTCGCAGGCCATCTGCGACTACCGGCGCCAGCAGGGCTTCGACGGGCCACTGTTCATCGGCCGCGACACCCACGGGTTGTCCGAGCCCGCCTGGACGACCGCCCTCGAGGTTCTGGTGGCCAACGACGTCACCGTCCTGGTCGACTCCGCCGATCGGTACACGCCCACCCCGGCGGTCTCGCACGCCATCCTCACCGCCAACCGCGGCAAGGTCGGCGCCGTCGACGCAATGGCGCCGGGCACCGGTCTCGCCGATGGGATCGTGGTCACCCCCTCGCACAACCCTCCGGCCGACGGTGGGTTCAAGTACAACCCACCCCACGGCGGTCCCGCAGACAGCGACGCGACGAAGGTCATCGCTGCCGCGGCCAACGCCTACATCCGGGCGGGCCTGGAGGGCGTGCAACGGATGCCGTTCGCACGAGCCCGCGCGGCCGCCACCTCCTACGACTTCATGGGTACCTACGTCGATGACCTTCCCAACGTCCTGGACCTGGACGCGATCCGCGATGCCGGCATCCGCATCGGCGCCGACCCCCTCGGCGGGGCTGCGGTCGACTACTGGGGCGCCATCGCCGAGCGACACCGTCTCGACCTCACCGTCGTCAACCCCCTCGTCGACGCGACCTGGCGCTTCATGACGCTCGACTGGGACGGCAAGATCCGGATGGACTGCTCGTCCCCGTCGGCGATGGCCAGCTTGATCGCCCAGCGCGACGCCTTTGACATCGCGACCGGCAACGACGCGGACTCCGACCGGCACGGCATCGTCACGCCGGACGCGGGGCTGATGAACCCCAACCACTACCTCGCCGTCGCGATCCAGTACCTCTACGGCGGCGCCCGGCCGCACTGGCGCGATGACGGCTTCATCGGCAAGACCCTCGTCTCGAGCTCGATGATCGACCGGGTCGCCGACGACCTCGGGCGCAGGCTCGTCGAGGTCCCGGTCGGGTTCAAGTGGTTCGTACCGGGCCTGCTCGACGGGTCCGGTCCGTTCGGCGGGGAGGAGTCAGCAGGTGCCTCCTTCCTCCGGCGCGACGGCGGGGTGTGGACCACCGATAAGGACGGCATCATCCTGGCGCTGCTCGCCTCCGAGATCTTGGCGACCACGGGAAAGTCACCCAGCCACCTCTACACCGAGCTCACCGACCGGCACGGCTCACCGGCATACGCGCGCATCGACGCCCCGGCCGACCGTGCACAGAAGGCGAAGCTCGCCGCACTCTCCCCCGACGACGTCACAGCGGAGTCGTTGGCCGGCGAGCCCATCACCGCCAAGCTGACCGAGGCGCCGGGCAACGGTGCCGCGATCGGCGGCCTCAAGGTGGTCACGGAGTCCGCCTGGTTCGCCGCGCGCCCGAGCGGCACCGAGGACGTCTACAAGATCTATGCCGAGTCCTTCCGCGGGCCCGACCACCTGGCGCAGGTGCAAGCAGAGGCCAAGGAGGTCGTCTCAGCCGCACTTGGCGGGTGACCCCCGGATGTGCGGGTCACCGTCTTTTCCCGACCCGCTCGCGGTCGCTGCGCGACCGGGCGGGGTGCGTCCGCTCAGACGCCGGCGAGGAGCACCCCGCCGAGCGCGATCGACAGCACGGTGGCCGTCGACAGCGCGCCCAGGACCAGGGTCGACCCGCCGACGGCCCGCAGGGCCCGCACCCGCACCCCGAGCCCCAGGGCGAACATCGCCGTCGCCAGCAGCAGCGTGCCGGTCTCGGTGGCGGCGTTCAGCAACCATGGCGGCAGGTCGATGAACGAGCGGATCAGGACCGCACCCACGAAGCACGCCACGAAGAGCGGGACCACTGCGCCCTGGGGACCGCCTGCCTCTCGCGCCCCACGACGCTGCCAGATCCCGATGCCCACGAGCACCGGCGCCAGCATGAGCACCCGGGCGAGCTTGACCAGGACTGCGGCCGCCAGCGCACCCGGGCCGATGATCCCCGCGGCCGCCACCACCTGGGCGACCTCGTGGATCGACGCACCGGTGAACACCGCCCTCCCGGCGTCGTCGAGCCCCACGAGCGCGCCCACCGCGGGGGCGATCGGGATCATCAGCGTGCCGAAGAGCACCACGAGCGCGATGCCGGTCGCCACGTCCTCCTCCTCCGCGTCGACCACGCCCGCCACGCCGGCGACGGCCGCCGCCCCGCAGATGGAGAAGCCGCCCGCGATGAGGAGACGACGGGTGAACGGGACGCCGAGCAGGGCACCCCAGCCCATCGTGGCGAAGAGTCCGCCCACGACCACCGCCACGACCACCGCGATGACCGCGGGGCCGAGCCCGGCGACGTCCGCGAGCGAGAGCTGGAGCCCGAGGAAGACGATGCCGATGCGCAGGATCCGCCGGCCGGCAATCTCCACCCCACCCTGAACGATCGCCGGGACGCCGACCGTGTTGGCGACCACCAGGCCCAGGATGATCGCGACGAGGAGCGCGCTGACCTGCGGGATGGCAACATGCACTGCGACGGAGACGAGCCCGGCAACGAAGCAGGCAAGGACTCCGGGGACCTGGTCCCTCCTCATTCGCACGCTCGAGACGGGCGGGGGAGAGTCCACGAGACGGCACTTTCATCGCAGGGCATTCCAGCACGATATGGCGTGTTCCGGCGTCCGGACGAACTGGCTCGCGAGCCACTCGTTCCGGGTCCGTCTGTCCAGCCGTGGATGAGCGATTCGTCGATGGGCAGATCGTGCCTCCTGAACCCATGTAGAGAGTGAATTGCCCTGAGGCTATGCACAATTCGATGACCAGAACGCTTGTTCGATGGCCTGATCGGGAGTAGGATCGAGGTGTCGGGGAGGGGGTGGTGGTGATGGCCGTATCGGATGCCGTGGGGCTCAGTGAGGCTGCGGCGCGCGCCGTTGAGATTCTCCGGGCTCAGAGCGCGGCCCCCTCTCCTGGGCTGGTCTCGGGTGTGGGCTGCCCCATGATTTCCGGACACTGTTATTGGGTTTCTTAGGCTGCTTCTTGGGGCTTGTTGTGGAGATCGAGGATCTCGCGGGGGGTGTTGTACCCCAATCCTGAATGAAGCCTACGCCGATTGTAGAAGAGCTCGATGTAGTTGGCAATCTTTCGTTGGGCTATCTCACGGGTTGGGAATTGCTCCCGGTTCACGAGCTCGACTTTCAACGCGCCGTTCGTCGATTCTGATAGAGCGTTGTCGTAGCAGATCCCGGTTCGTCCCACCGATTGGAGAATTCCAAGTTCCTTCAGCTCGGCCGCGTATTCGTCGGACGTGTAGTTGCTGCCGCGATCCGAATGGAAAATCGCACCGTCGGGGAGGTCAAGGTTGCGGGCTGCCATGCGGATGGCGTCGGTGATCAGCGGTGTCTTGTAGTTGTCGTCCATCGCCCATCCCACAATTGCCCGCGAGCAGCAGTCGATCACCAACGCCACGTACAGCCACCCTTGCCAGGTGCGCACGTACGTGATGTCTCCGACGAGCTTGGCGCCAGGGACGTCGCTGGTGAAGTCGCGCGAGACCAGGTCGGGGATGTCCGCCATCTTCGCGGCCTGCCGGGTGGTGCCCTTGCGCGAGCGGCGCGGCTGGCACGCGACCAGGGCGTGCTCACGCATCAGGTCACGCACCGTCTCGGGGTGGCACGCGTGGCCTCGGCGGGCCAGGACCGCGTGGACGCGCCGGTACCCGTAGGTGCCGTCGTGCTCGGTGAAGATGTGCTCGATCATCGCCCCCAGCCGCTCCCGTCGCTGGGCAGTGGCCGAGGGGGGCCGGCTGCTCCACTCGTAGAACCCGGAGGTCGAAACCTCCAGCCACGAACACATCGACGCCACCAGATAGCGCGGCGTCCCATCGGTGTTACACATGGCCCTCTCCGCGGCGATGAACGCGAACCTCTCGCTCACCGGAACTCCTTCGCGAAGAAGGCCGCGGCTTTTCCCAAGAACTCACGCTCCAACTTCAACTCGCGATTCTCCCGCTCCAGCTCCGCCAACCGGGACCGCTCCGAGATCGACAACGGCGCCTCCGCCACCGGATTGGCCTGACGGTACTTCTTCACCCACACCCGCAGCGTTTCCGCGCCGACACCATTCTCCCTAGCGAACTGCGAAAGAGTCTTATGGGCCTCCACGTCAAGAAACGCCAGAACCAACTGTTCCTTGAACTCGGGACTGAACCGGACTTTCTTCGAACTCATCAACGCATTCTCCTTCCTCGAGAGATCCTATTGGACCTCGTATCCGGAAGGAATAGGGCACCTCAGGGTGGCTGCGGCCGCCGAGGTGGTGTTCGAGGGCGAACTCCAGGGGGGTGTGGGGGCCGTCGGGGATGAGGGTGCGCGCGGTGCTCGTGGGATGCCGTGCCGCGGGCGGGTCGAGCTCGCCGGGACTCGGGTTCGACGCTGGTGCGTGGAGGGTGAGGCCGTGGAGGGTGTCGAGGGGGTGG
>JBDSNZ010000226.1:0-6058 GCA_039915055.1 Ornithinibacter sp. | reverse complement strand
CGGATGCTCCGCGTGACGTACCCCCACCGACCCGGCGGCTGGCGCTCGTCGGCCTTCCCTCGCTGATTTCTCGACCTCCTTGGCCACGACCTCCTGAGGTACGTTCGACAGGTGACCACTGACGCAGCGCCAGGAGCGCGCCCCACGACCGAAGTCGACCACATCGCGAACGACTACCTCGACGCGCTGGTCGAGCTCAGTCCCATCACCGCAACCGCGCTGGGGATTCCCGGCCACGAGGAGGATCTCGACGACCTCTCGCCACAAGGCCATGCGATTCTGGCAAGCCTGCGAAGCAAGACCCTCGACGCCCTTTCCCGGGCCACGACTGCCGATGACATCGACCGCGTCACGATGGGGGCGATGCAGGAGCGCCTCGGTCTTGCTGAGGAGACCTACGTCGCAGGGATCGACGAGATGAGCCTCAACGTCCTGGCCTCCCCGCTCCAGGGGATTCGCGACATCTTCGACCTGATGCACACCGACACCGACGAGCACTGGCACACCCTGGCAGCGCGCATGGCCAAGGTCCCTGCTGCCCTGGACAGCTACGTCGTATCGCTGCGCGCGGCCGCAGCCCGGGGACTGGTGAGCCCGAAGCGTCAGGTCGGGGCCTGCGCCGCCCAGTGCGTCGATCTCGCGGCCGACGATGGCTATTTCGTCACGCTCGTCAAGAACGCCAAGGCCGGTGACGCATCACTCGGTGACGCCACCGCTACGGCGCTTCGGGAAGCGGTGGCGGAGGCGTCCGCGGCATACCTGCGCGTCGGCGACTTCCTGCGCGACGAGCTGCTGCCCCAGGCTCCGGAGGCGGATGCCTGCGGCCGCGAGCGCTATCAGCTCGTCTCACGGTCCTTCCTCGGCGCGACCGTCGACCTCGAGGAGACCTACCAGTGGGGCCAGGAGGAGCTGGCGCGGATCACCGCCGACATGGCGGTGACGGCCGAGCGCATCCTTCCGGGCAGCAGCGTGAAGGAGGCGATCGAGCACCTCGACCGCGACCCGGCATACCAGCTGCACGGCACCGACGCCCTGCGCGAGTGGATGCAGGGCAAGGCCGACGAGGTCATCGCAGACCTCGCCGGCAGTCACTTCGACATCGCCGACCCGGTGCGCACGATCGAGTGTCGGATCGCGCCGACCCACACCGGCGGCATCTACTACACGGGCCCCAGCGACGACTTCGTCCGACCGGGCCGGATGTGGTGGTCGGTGCCCAAGGGGGTCACCGAGTTCGGCACCTGGCGCGAGCTGACGACCGTCTACCACGAGGGAGTTCCGGGCCACCACCTGCAGGTCGCACAGACGATCCACCACCGCGAGCTGCTCAACCGGTGGCGCCGGATGATGTGCTGGACCAGCGGGCACGGTGAGGGCTGGGCTCTCTACGCCGAGCGGTTGATGGCCGAGCTCGGCTACATGGACGACCCGGGCAACTACCTCGGTCTCCTCGACGGGCAGTCGTTGCGCGCCGCGCGCGTCGTGCTCGACATCGGGGTGCACTGCGGCTTCGAGGCACCCGCCGAGGTCGGTGGGGGCGGGTGGACCTACGAGAAGGCATGGACCTTCCTGGACTCCCACGCCAACCAGGGCGAGGAACAGCTGCGTTTCGAGCTGAACCGCTACCTCGGCTGGCCGGGCCAGGCCCCGAGCTACAAGATCGGTGAGCGGCTGTGGCTCGAGCTCCGCGCAGAGATGGCTCGACGCGAGGGAGATGCTTTCTCGCTCACGGACTTCCACCGCCGAGCGCTCGACGTCGGGTCCGTTGGGCTCGACGCCCTGCGCGACGCCGTCCTGGGCTGACCTGCCCCAGAACGTGTGTGAACCCGCCGGGGATCCCCGGCGGGTTCACATGTGTTCGCAGTGGTGAGGGTGCGGCACGGCATACTTTTCCTCCTGCAGGAATTGCGACGTCGACGAGGAGGTGCACGGTGCCCGCTCCCCGGGGCCGCCGACCCGCCGGCAGCGGCACCCGCGACGCGATCCTGGCCGCCGCGACGCGCCAGTTCGGCGCCGTCGGCTACCCCCGCACGACGCTGCGGGCGATCGCGCGCGAGGCCGGCGTCGACACCCGTCTCGTCACCCACTACTTCGGCTCCAAGCAGGAGCTGTTCATCCAGGTCGTCGAGCTGCCGTTCGACCCCGAGCAGGTGCTCAGCGCGTTGCTCGCAGACGGCAGCGAGGGGGTCGGGGGGCGCCTGGCCAGGTTTGCCGTCGGCATGCTGGAGACACCCCGAGCCCGCACGACGATGACCGGGCTGCTGCGCGCGGCCGCATCGGAGGAGGAGGCAGCCGTGCTCGTGCGCGACCTGCTCGTCACGCGGCTGCTCACCCCGCTGACCCGGCTCACCGGTGGCGACCGGCCAGAGCTGCGGGCCTCGCTCGTGGGCGCCCAGATGGCCGGGCTCGCGTTCGCCCGCTACATCGTCGGGCTCCCCCGGCTCGCCGCGGCAACCCCCGAGGAGCTCATCGGCGCGCTGACCCCCGTGCTCCAGCACTACCTGACCGGTGACCTCTCGCCGGCGAGCCCCTGAGGAGCACCGATGGCAGCCGCTGCAGTCCTCGTGGGCATCGTGCTCGTCGTCATCATCGTCGGCCGGGCCAGTGCCCCGCACGGCATTCCGACCCCGATCGCACTGCTCGTCGTCGGCGCCGGCCTCTCGTTCGTCCCCGCGATGCCCAACCTGCCGCTCTCGCCCGACCTGGTGCTCTTCGGGCTCCTGCCTCCGCTGCTGTATGCCGCAGCCCTGTCCACGTCGCTCCTCGACATCCGGGCCCAACGGGCCCCCATCCTCGGGTTGTCGGTCGGTCTCGTCCTGTTCACTGCCCTCGGCGTCGCGCTCGTGGCGCGGGCCCTGCTCCCGATCGACTTCGCCCTGGCCCTCGCCCTGGGCGCGATCGTCGCCCCGCCGGATGCCGTGGCCGCCACCGCCGTCGCCCGGCGGATCGGGCTGCCGCGGCGGGTGACGACGATCCTGGAGGGCGAGTCCCTGCTCAATGACGCGACCGCCCTGGTCACCCTGCGGACGTCCCTCGCAGCCGCTGGCCTCGTCCTCCACGGGGTGGGGTCCGATGGCGGCGCCGCAGCTGCGGTCACCCCCGCCTCCGTCGGGATCGACCTCGCCGTGGCCGCGTTCGGCGGGGTGGCCGTCGGGGTGGTCGCCTTCCTCGCGATCGGCGCCCTGCGCCGCCGGCTCACGGAGGTGCCGGCCGACACCGCCCTGTCGTTCGTCGCGCCCTACATCGCCTACGTCCCGGCGGAGCGGGTCGGCGCCTCGGGCGTTCTCGCAGTCGTGACAGCCGGTCTGCTCCTCGCGCACAAGGCTCCGACCCTGCAGAGCGCACCGTCGCGCCTCGCGGAGCGGATCAACTGGTCGAGCATCACCTACATCCTCGAGAACGCCGTCTTCCTCCTCATCGGGCTGCAGATCTCAGCGCTGCTCGAGGACGTGCGTGGCGGAGAGTTCACCCTCGGCAGGACGCTGCTCGTCGGCGCAGCGATCCTGCTCACGGCGATGGTGCTGCGCCCGCTGTGGATGGTGCCCTTCAGCCTGATCACCTCGCGGGGCACCGCCGATCGGGCCGACCACATCCGTGGCTCGGTCGTCGGGTCGTGGGCAGGGATGCGCGGGGTGGTCACCCTCGCCGCCGCCCTCACCCTTCCCGTCGACGCCCCGCTGCGACCCCAGCTGGTCGTCATCGCGCTCGTGGTCACCGTCGGCAGCCTGTTGATCCAGGGGACCACCCTTCCCCTGCTCGCGCGCGCCATCGGGGTGGAGGGCCCGGACCCCCGCGAGGACGCCCTCCAGGAGGCGACCGTGCTCGGCGCCGCGACCAAGGCCGGGCTCGTGGTGCTCGAGAGCGACCCCGATGCCGACGAGGAGGTGGTGCGGGCGATCCGTGAGCAGGCCACCTCGCGCGTCAACCGCAGCTGGGAGCGGCTCGGCAGGCTCGGCCAGGGAGATCTCGAGACCCCCAGCGAGGCGCAGGCCCGGTTGCGCGCGGTGATGATCCGTGAGGAGCGTGCCGAGCTCCTACGGATCCGTGACCGAGGAGGGGTGGACCACCACGTGCTCACCACCGTCCTGGCGCAGCTCGACGCGGAGGAGACCGCGCTCGCCTGGGCGGCCACCCGCAACGCGGCCGTGCGCGACTCGGTCCTGCGGCCCCCGGACGTCGTCATCGGGTCGTGCGAGCACCTTGCCGACGTCGACGAGCCGGTCCCTCCCGAGACGCTCGGGGCGTGTCCGTCGTGCGTGGCCGAGGGGCTGACCTGGGTGCACCTCCGGGCGTGCCTGGCTTGCGGCGCGGTCGGCTGCTGCGACTCCTCGGTGGGAACGCACGCCAACAAGCACTTCGAGCAGAGCGCGCACCCGGTGATGCGGAGCATCGAGCCGGGCGAGGCGTGGCGCTGGTGCTTCGTCGACGAGGTGCTCGGCTGAGCGGAGCCTTGGGGGTGCAGAGGCACTAAATTGGCTGACATGCCGTCCGCCCACCCCACTCTCCTCCTCGCGTCCGCCTCCCCCGCTCGGCTGAGCACCTTACGCTCAGCTGGGGTCGAGCCGCTGGTGCGGGTCTCAGCCGTCGACGAGGACTCATCGGTGGCCGACGCGCAGGCAGCCCACGGCCCGCTCGCACCCGCCGACGTGGCGTTGCTGCTGGCCCGCGCCAAGGCGGAGGACGTCGTCTCGACGCTCGAGGAGGCCGAGGAGGAGCGCGAGGGTGGGGTGCTGGTGCTGGGGTGCGACTCGGTGCTCGAGCTCGACGGCGAGATGCACGGCAAGCCCGCGGATGCGGACGAGGCGACCCAGCGGTGGCAGCGGATGCGAGGGCGGTCCGGCATCCTGCACACCGGCCACTGGCTCGTCGACCTGCGTGCCCCCGAAGACGGCGGCACCTCCGGCATGCTCGGCGGCACGGCATCCACGACCGTGCACTTCGCCGACCTCGAGGACGCCGAGATCGAGGCCTACGTCGCCACGGGCGAGCCGCTGCGGGTCGCGGGCGCGTTCACCCTCGACGGCCTCGGGGCGCCGTACGTCAGCGGCATCGAGGGAGACCCGAGCAACGTCGTCGGCGTCTCACTCCCGCTCCTGCGCGACCTCGTCGGCGAGCTCGGCGTCCTCTGGCACGACCTCACCACTCCTTGCTGACCCCTCCCTCCGCCCCCCCAGACCCCCCTCCCAGACCCCTCCGGGCCGTCAGACCGGGGGGATGTCGCGGCGCTTGGTGGCGAAGTGGCGTTCGCGGTGGGCGGAGTAGCGCAGCCGGTGCAGCAGCTCGGCGCGCAGCGCGTCGGCCTCCACGACCTGGTCGAGCACGAGGTCGGCGGCCAGTCGCTCGAGGTCGACGTCCTCCTCGTACTCCGCACGCCGGGCGGCGACGAACGCGTCCCGCGCCTCGATGCCCTCGGCCGCCTCCACCTCCGCGATCTTGTTGGCGTAGACCGCGTTGACAGCAGCCTCCGGCCCCATCACCGCGATCCGTGCCGTGGGCAGAGCGATCGTCGCGTCGGGCGCGAAGCCCGGGCCACCCATCGCGTAGAGCCCGGCGCCGTAGGCCTTGCGGACGACGACGCAGAACTGTGGGACGGTCGCGGAGGAGACCGCGTGCACCATCTTGGCCCCGTGCCGGATGATCCCGCCGCGCTCGACCTCCGAGCCGATCATGAAGCCGGGCACGTCGGCGAGGTAGATCAGCGGGATCGAGAACGCATCACAGAGCCAGATGAAGCGCGCTGCCTTGTCGGCCGAGTCGGCGAAGAGCACCCCGCCCTTCACCGCGGAGTTGTTGGCGACGATACCGACGCTCTCACCGTTCATCCGCGCGAACCCCACGACGAGCTCGGCGGCGAACAGCGTCTTGATCTCGAAGAAGCTGTCGTCGTCGATCAGCCCGTCGATGAAGTCGTGCACGTCGAAGGGCTGGCTCTCGCGCTCGGGCACCGACTCACGGGTGAGCGGGGCAGCCGGCTCATCGGCGTGGTAGGTCGGCAGCGGGGAGCGCCAGTTCAGCGGGAGGTAGGAGAAGTAGAGCCGGGCCAGCTCGATCGCCTCGG
>JBDSNZ010000203.1:0-6131 GCA_039915055.1 Ornithinibacter sp. | reverse complement strand
GGCTTGGTGATGCCCTTGATGGTGAGATCGCCCGCGAGCGTCGAGCCGTCGAAGGAGGTGGAGACGAAGGTCATGTCGGGGTGCACGTCGGAGGCGAAGAAGTCCTCACCGCGCAGGTGGGCGTCCCGGTCGGGAGTGCCGGTCGCGACGGAGGCGGTCTTGATGGTGACGCGGGTGGTGGACGCCGTGATGGCCTCGGCGACCTCGACGGTGCCCGTGACGTCGGTGAAGGATCCGCGAACCCTGCTCACCATGAGGTGGCGCGCCACGAAGCCCACCTCGCTGTGGGTGGGGTCGATGGTCCAGGTGCCGGTGCTGAGGCCGGTCAGGGTGGCGGTGCTCATGTGGTGCTCCTTCGAAGGGTGGGGCTTAGTAGTTGAAGCATCAACTATATCGTGGTGATGATTGTTCCCCTTCGTCTCGCCATCCTGGCGGCGACTGGGTGGCATCGAGATATCGAGGTCGCCTCTGCCGAGACCGCAGGGGCGTGGCACGATGAGGTCATGTCCGACGGTGACGAGGTGCGCTGGCTCACACCCTCGGAGCAGGTGTCGTGGCGGGCCTACCTGCGAGCGAATCGCGAGCTCGACACTGCCCTCGACAAGGACCTGCAGGCCTTCGGGGTGAGCCTCTCCGAGTACGAGCTGCTCTCGATGCTGTCCGAGGCGCCCGGCTCCGAGATGCGGATGTCCGCGCTGGCCGACCTCATCGTGCAGTCCCGCAGCAGGGTCACGCACACGGCAGCACGCCTGGAGCGCCGAGGCCTGGTCCGACGTGCACCGGCCCCGGAGGACGGGCGCGGGGTGCTCCTGCGCCTCACCCCCGAGGGGCGCACGGCGCTCGACGACTTCGCGGTGGTGCACCTGGCCAGCGTGCGGCGCCACATCGTCGACATCCTCACCCCGGAGCAGTTCCAGGCGCTCGGCGAGGCGATGCAGGCGATCCGGGTCGCCTACGCGCAGGACCCGACGACGCCCCAACAACCCTGCTGAAGCCGACGCGGCCCTGCTCGCGGCGGGCCGTGGGCGGTGACGGACAATGATCGGGTGAGCAGCCATCCCTCGACCACCCAGACCCCGCCGATCCACCCTGCCGAGGCCCCGGCCTCCGAGGCGCTCCTCGCCCGGGCGAAGGCCGTCACGCCCGGTGGCGTCAACTCGCCGGTGCGCGCCTTCCGCGCGGTCGGCGGCACTCCCCGTTTCATGGTCAGCGCGACGGGCCCGTGGCTCACCGACGCCGACGGGCGCGACTACGTCGACCTCGTCTGCAGCTGGGGCCCGATGATCCTGGGCCACGCCCACCCCGGCGTCAGTGCGGCCGTCAGCACCGCGGCATCGCGCGGCTTCTCCTTCGGTACACCCTCGGAGAACGAGGTGCTCCTCGCCGAGGAGATCGTCGCGCGGGTCGACCCGATCGAGCAGGTGCGCCTCGTCTCCAGCGGCACCGAGGCGACGATGAGCGCCATCCGGCTGGCCCGCGGCTTCACCGGGCGCTCGCTCGTGGTCAAGTTCGCCGGCCACTACCACGGTCACGTCGACTCCCTCCTGGTCGCGGCCGGCTCGGGCGTCGCGACCCTCGCCCTGCCCGACTCCGCGGGGGTGCCGGCCGAGATGGCAGCCGAGACCGTCGTGCTGCCCTACAACGACGTCGAGGCCCTCGAGGCGGCGTTCGCCGCCCGGGGCGAGCAGATCGCCTGCGTCATCACCGAGGCGGCCGCCGGCAACATGGGTGTCGTC
Source organism: Ornithinibacter sp. (assembly GCA_039915055.1). Taxonomy (GTDB): domain Bacteria; phylum Actinomycetota; class Actinomycetes; order Actinomycetales; family Dermatophilaceae; genus Fodinibacter. The sequence continues at coordinate 4,395 of JBDSNZ010000203.1, read as the reverse complement.
CCGCCCGACCCGGGGTTCACCCAGGCGCTGCGCCGCGTCACCGCCGCCCACGGGGCGCTCCTGGTCTCGGACGAGGTCATGACCGGCTTCCGGTGCGCGCCGGCCGGGTGGTGGGGCCACGAAGGCCTCGAGGTGCGACCCGACCTGATGACCTTCGGCAAGGTCATGGGCGGTGGCTTCCCCGCTGCGGCCTTCGGGGGGCGCGCCGACGTCATGGCGCTGCTCGCCCCCGACGGGCCGGTCTACCAGGCGGGCACGTTGTCCGGGAACCCGGTCGCCACGGCTGCCGGGCTGGCCACCCTCCAGGGCTGCGACGAGGCTCTCTACGCCCACCTCGACACCACGGCGCACACGATCGCCGACGCTGCCTCCGCGGCCCTGGCGGCGGCGGGCGTGGCGCACCGGGTGCAGTGGGCCGGCTCGATGTTCTCGGTGTTCTTCCGCGAGGGAGAGGTGCATGACTACGCCGCCGCCCGCGACCAGGACACCGCGGCATTCGGCCGGTTCTTCCACGGGATGCTGGAGCGCGGGGTCTACCTGCCGCCCAGCGCCTACGAGTCCTGGTTCGTCTCCGGTGCACACGACGAGGTGGCGGTCGAGCGAATCCTGTCGGCACTGCCGGCGGCGGCGGCGGCCGCAGCGGGAGCGGGTGCCTGAGCTCTCAGGTGCGTTTGCGACAATCTCAGGCATGACACCGACCCCCGAGGACGCCTCGGTCGCGGCCTCCGTCACCGAGGCGCCGCGCACCGTGGTGCACCTCCTGCGCCACGGCGAGGTGCACAACCCGGGCCGCATCCTCTACGGCCGGCTCGAGGGCTTCCGCCTCTCGGCCCTGGGTCGCGAGATGGCCGACGTGGCCGCAGACCACCTGTGCGACCACGACATCACGCACGTGGTGAGCAGCCCCTTGATCCGGGCACGCGAGACCGCGGCCCCCAGTGCCGCGATGCTCGGCCTCGAGGTCACCATCGACGAGCGGGTGGTCGAGGCGGAGAACGCGTTCGAGGGTCTCCCCGTCGCCGGCGGCAAGGGTCTGCTCCGCCACCCCAGGCTGCTCCCCAAGATGCTCAACCCGCTGCGCCCCTCGTGGGGCGAGCCGTACGTGGAGATCGTCGAGCGGATGCGCGCCGCCATCCTCGACGCCCGTGAGGCAGCCCGCGGCCACGAGGCGCTCGTGGTGAGCCATCAGGCTCCGATCTGGATGATCCGGCTCGCGACGGAGGGCCGGTCGCTGGTCCACAACCCATCAAGGCGGCAGTGCTCCCTCGCCTCGCTGACCTCGTTCACCTTCCTCGGCGACGAGCTGCTGTCCCTCTCCTACAGCGAGCCGGCAGCAGCGCTCCTCCCGCAGGCCCAGCCCGGAGCCGGCGCGTGAGCGCACTGAACCTGAGGCGGTATGCCGTGCCACTGGTCGCGGCGCTCTCCCTGGTTGCGCTCGGGGCATGCACGAGTGATCCCAACTCCGTTGCTGCACAGGCCAAGGCGGGGGACCAGAAGGGATACGTTTCCGGCGACGGAGCAGTCGAGACGATCCTTCCGGAGTCGCGGGGCAAGCCGGTGGTGCTCGCGGGCGACCTGCTCGGGGGTGGCTCCTGGAACAGCGCGTCCGCGCGCGGCGACGTGGTCGTGGTCAACGTGTGGGGGTCCTGGTGCGCGCCGTGCGTCGCCGAGGCGCCCGACCTCCAGAAGGTGTGGGCCACCTTCGAGAAGGCGCAGGCCCGGGTGCAGTTCGTCGGGATCGACTTCCGGGAGGACCCCGCGCGCGGGCTGGCCTTCACCACGAAGGCGGGAATCACATATCCCAGCCTGAGCGACGAGTCCGGGGTGCTCATCCTGGCGCTCCAGGGCAAGGCGCCCACCGTGCCGACGACGTTGGTGCTGGACACCGCGGGACGCATCGCCGCGCGCGTCAACGGACCGGTCTCCGCCTCCACGCTCACCGGTCTCGTCGACGACGTGCTCGGCGAGTCGTGACGCCCACCCTGGCGCTCGCGGCTCTCGCGGCACAGCCCTTCTCCTCCGGTGCGGCGGCCCCCGTCACCACTGCGACGGGGGACACCGTGAGCACCGGAGTGCTCCCACTGGCGCTCGCGGTCGCAGCGCTGGCCGGGCTGGTCTCGTTCGCGAGCCCGTGCGTCCTGCCGCTCGTTCCGGGCTTCCTCGGCTATGTCACGGGCCTGAGCGGAGAGGAGCTCGCCGACCGCCCGCGCAGCCGGATGGTGCTCGGCGCGCTGCTGTTCGTCGTCGGCTTCGCGTCGGTCTTCATCCTCGGCACGCTCTTCATCACCTCCGTCGGCCAGGTCCTCGTCGAGCAGCGTGTCGTGCTCATGCGCGTCGGCGGCGTGGTAGTGATCCTCATGGGCCTGGTCTTCCTCGGGGTGGGCAGCCAGCGCCAGGCCAAGCTGTCGTGGCGCCCGCGCGCCGGTCTGCTCGGCGCACCCGTCCTCGGCGCGGTCTTCGCCCTCGGGTGGGCACCCTGCACGGGGCCGACCCTGGCCCTGGTCCTGGCGATGGCGAGCGCGACCACCGACCCGCAGGTGGCCCGGAGCGTGACGCTCGCCGCGGCATACAGCCTCGGCCTGGGCTTGCCGTTCCTGCTCATCGCCGCCGGGTTGGACCGGGCCGGTCGGGCCTCTGGGTGGCTCCGCAGGCACCAGCGCGCCATCCAGGTCACCGGGGGGGTGCTGCTCATCGTCGTGGGCGTGTTGCTCGTCACCGGCGTGTGGAACACGCTCAACACCTGGCTCCAGTCAGAGCTGGTCAACGGGTTCCAGGTGCCGTTGTGAGCACCACGCAGCAGCGCACCCCGCCCCGCATCCCCGACGGGCCCGTGGTCCAGCCCAGACTGGGTCCCATCGGCTGGTTGCGCTGGATGTGGCGCCAGCTCACGAGCATGCGCACGGCGTTGTTCCTGCTCCTGCTGTTGGCGATCGGGGCCATCCCCGGGTCGACGTTCCCGCAGCGCTCCATCGACCCCGCCCGCACCGCGCAGTGGATCAGCGACCACCAGAGCGCCGGACCGCTGCTCGACCGCCTCGGGTTCTTCGAGGTCTATGCCTCGCCGTGGTTCGCCGCGATCTACCTGTTGTTGTTCATCTCCCTCATCGGCTGCGTCATGCCACGCACGCGCATCCACTGGCACCAGGTGCGCTCGGCGCCCCCCCGCGCGCCGCGCAACCTGCGCCGGCTCGCGGCGCACCGCGAGCTCGAGGTCGAGGGTGATCCGAGCGAGGTGCGGGAGCGACTGAGCGTCGCGCTGCGCGCCCGCCGGTATCGCGTGCACGCGCACGACGACACCACGCTCTCCGGCGAGAAGGGCTACCTGCGCGAGAGCGGCAACCTCGTCTTCCATGTCGCGCTGATCGGGGTGCTCATCGGCGTCGCCATCGGGCACCTGCTCGGGTGGAAGGGCGACGTGATCCTCCCCGAGGGCAAGACCTTCGCCAACACCCTCTCCCGCTACGACACCTTCAGCCCCGGCCCCTGGGTGGACGTCAACGACCTCGACCCGTTCACCATCCGGCTCGACCGGTTCCGCGCCGAGTTCGAGACCCGGGCTCAGGGCAAGGGCCAGTTCGGTGCCCCGCGGGACTTCGAGGCCTATACGACCTTCACGGCCGCCGACGGCACGCCGGAGAAGCGGTCGGTGCGGGTCAACCAGCCGCTGGAGACCGGTGGGGGGTCGGTGTTCCTCCTGGGCAACGGTTACGCGCCCCAGATCACCGTCCGCGACGGGTCCGGCACGGTGCTCTACTCCGATGCCACACCCTTCCTGGCCCAGGACAACAACTACACCTCGGTGGGGGCGGTGAAGGTGCCGGGGGCCTCGCCCAAGCAGCTGGGCTTCGCGGGGTTCTTCCTCCCGACGGCGGTCATCGACGACACCTCCGGGCCGCACTCGGTCTTCCCCGACGCGGTCGACCCGGCGCTGGCTCTCACGGCATTCGAGGGAAACCTCTTCCCCGGCGGGTCGCCGCAGTCCGTCTACACCCTGGACACCAAGGAGATGACCCCGATCCCGGGCAAGGGCGGCGTCGACCAGCTGCGCATCCTGTTGCGGCCGGGGGAGACCTACGTGCTGCCGGACGGGCGCGGGTCGATCACCTTCGACGCCGTCAAGCGCTTCGCTGGGTTGTCGATCCGCACCGACCCGGGGAAGGCGCTGACCCTCGTCGCGGCGCTCCTCGCGCTCGCCGGCCTCGTGCTCTCCCTCGTGGTCCGACGTCGAAGGCTCTTCGTGCGGGTTGGGTCGGGCACCGACCCGGGTCGTACGCTGGTGTCCGTCGGCGGACTCGCCAAGGACGACGACGAGGGGATGGCCGAGGAGATCGACGGCCTCCTGACCGCACTCGAAGGAACACGATGACCGACACGACGCTCGCCCAGCTCTCCAAC
>JBDSNZ010000111.1:0-5892 GCA_039915055.1 Ornithinibacter sp. | reverse complement strand
GGCCCGCACCCAGGCGACGTGACGCTCGTAGGTGTGGTCGCTTGCGGCCGCCGGTTTGTCCGAGCGGCCGAACCCGACGAGGTCGACTGCGATCGCCCGCAACCCGGCATCCGCCAGCACGGCCATGACGTCGCGATAGAGGTAGGACCACGTGGGCTCGCCGTGCAGGAGGAGGACGACCGGGCCGTCCGCCGGCCCCGAGGAGTACCACGCCATCCGCACGCTCTCTGCCGCCCCGAGAGTCGGCACGTCGGCGAAGCGGGGAAGGTGGCGGAAGTCGGTGATCGCGTCGAAGGCCGACTCGGGGGTGCGCAGAAGTTCCATCTCCCCAGTGTGCCGTGGGGCGCGCCACCCTCTGGTTGAGTGGGCCGTATGCCGTCACTCACCCGTGCCGAAGCCGTCACCAGGGAACGCCTGCTCGCCGTGGAGTCGGTGGTCGTCGACCTCGACCTCGACCAGGGCCGGGAGGTCTTCGGGTCCCGCACCGTCCTGACCTTCCGGTGCCGCGAGCCGGGAGCCGAGACCTTCGTCGACCTCCGACCGCGGTCGGTGGCGGCGATCCGGCTCAACGGCCGGGAGATCGACGCGAGCACGCTTCTCGACGGTCGACTGCCGCTCCGCGACCTGCCGGCCGACAACGTGCTCGTGGTGGACGCGACGATGACCTACAGCCACGACGGCCAGGGGCTGCACCGCAGCACCGACCCCGCCGACGGGGAGGACTACGTCTACGGCCACCTCTTCCTCGATGCGGCGCCCACCGCCTTCGCGTGCTTCGACCAGCCAGACCTCAAGGCGCCCTACACCGTGACCGTGTCGGCACCGACGGGCTGGACGGTGCTGGGGAACGGCACTGCGACGCAGTCGGTTCCGGGCCGATGGGAGCTGGCCACGACTCCGCCGCTCGCCACCTACTTCGTGACGGTCTGCGCCGGGCCCTGGGCTTCGGTCACGGCCGAGCACGACGGCATACCGCTCGGCATCCACGCACGGCGCTCCCTCGGGGAGCACCTGCGCGAGCAGGCCGACCAGATGCTCGACGTCACCAGGGCGTGCCTGGACCACTACCACCGGCTCTTCGGCATCAGGTACCCGTTCGGGGACTACCACCAGGTCTTCGTCCCCGAGTTCAATGCGGGCGCGATGGAGAACCCCGGCTGCGTGACCTTCCGCGACACCTACGTCTTCCGGGGGGCGGCCACCCCTGACCAGATCCTGACGCGCGACAACACCATCGCCCACGAGATGGCCCACATGTGGTTCGGCGACCTCGTGACCATGCGGTGGTGGGACGACCTCTGGCTCAACGAGTCCTTTGCCGAGTACATGGCCTATCGCGCCCTCACCGCGCTCGGCGCGACCGACGCCTGGGTGGAGTTCGGCATCATCCGCAAGATGTGGGGGTATGCCGCGGACCGCGCCCCCAGCACCCACCCGGTCGCGGGGTCGCCAGCGCCCGACGCGATCTCGGCGCTGGGCAACTTCGACGGCATCTCCTACGCCAAGGGCGCCTCGGTGCTGCGCCAGCTCATCGCGCACATCGGGGACGACGCGTTCGTCGCCGGGGTGAACGACTACCTGCGCTCCCACGAGTTCGGCAACGGCGAGCTCGCCGAGTTCCTGGCCGCCATGGAGAGCGCCTCGGGTGGCTCGCTGGAGGCGTGGGCGGATGCCTGGCTGCGCACCTCTGGTGCCGATCGCCTCGCACTGGACACCTCGGGCGTCCTGACCCGGACGGCGCCGCTCGCCCACCCGGCGCGGCGTCCGCACACCTTCGACGTCGCGGGCTTCACGGGCGGCGCGGAGGTGCTGCGCGAGGCCGTGGCACTCGACGCGGACACCGATGTGTTGACGATCGCCGGAGTGGGAGACCTCCTGGTGGGCTCGCTCGTGGTGCCGAACGCCGGCGACCTCACCTGGGCCGAGGTGACCCTCGACGAGGCCTCGCTGGCGCGCCTCGCCGGTCAGCTCTCATCGGTCCCGGACGCGTCGGCGCGCTCCGTCGTCTGGGTGTCGCTGCTGGGCTCGCTCGCTCGGGCGGAGGTCGACCCGCGCCTGGTGCTCGACGTCTTCGAGGGTGCGTGGTGGCAGGAGAGCGATGCCGCGGTCCTCTCGCGGGTCTCCACCCTCGTGCTGGGCTCGCTCGTGCCGATGTTCCTGCCGCCGCAGGAGCAGGCGGAGGCGCTCCAGCGGGTGGCCGGCAGTGCAGACCGGCTGCTCGAGCGCGCGTCCGCCGCTGGAGGGGCACGAGGTGACGGCTTGGCGGTCGTCGCGGCCCGGGTGCTGGCTCGAGCCAGCGCGGACACCGACCGGCTGCGGCGCTGGGCGACCGGCGACGGCATCCCCGGAGCACTGGCCGGCGACGCCGACTTCCGATGGATCGTGCTCCGCCGACTGGCCACCCTGGGTGAGCTCGACGAAAAGGAGATCGAGACCGCCGAGGCGGCCGACCGGTCACTGGCCGGGCGGCTGGCGGCATACGGCGTCCGCGCGGTGCGACCGACGCGCGAGGCGAAGGAATGGGCGTGGGCCACGTTGCGGGACGACGCAGACCTCTCGAACTACGCGGCGCTCGAGGTCGCGTCGGGTTTCTGGGTGGCGCGCGACCGGGACCTCCTCCGGCCCTACGTCGACGGTGTCGGTGACCTGATCGTCGGCATGTCGGCCCGGATGGGCGACGACGCACTCTCCCGGGTGGTGGCAGCCCTGCATCCCACCCGGCTGGTGGAGGACGCGAGCGTGCTCGCGTCCGCGGCGATGCTCGAGCGGGACGACCTCACGCCCGGCGTGCGGCGCGCCCTCGTCGACGCCGATCACCTGTTGCGCGAGGCGCTCCAGAGCCGGCGCACCTTCGGTTGAGGACCGCAGGGCGTACTGTCCGGGAGTGTGGGGCCGTTCAGGCTCCCTAGGAGAAAGACGCCACCATGAGTGACAAGTCGCCTCGGCAGAACATGTCCACGAAGTCTGGCAAGTCGATCAAGGAGAAACGCGCGGAGAAGCGTGGGAAGACGTCAGAGGCGAGCTTCTCGGACGCCATCCACCCGCCGAAGAAGAAGTGACACTGCTCGGCCTCGGGGTGATCGGGTCGTCGGCCAAGGAGAACGAGAACCGGCTGCCCCTCCACCCCGAGCACATCCCCGGGTTGGATCCCGACCTGCGGGCGCGGATCACCCTCGAGCACGGCTACGGCGCCCAGTTCGGGGTCCAGGATGCCGCTCTGGTCGACCACGTCGCCGGGTTCGCTTCGCGCTCGGAGATCCTGGCGGGTTCGGACGTCGTGCTGCTTCCCAAACCCCAGCACGAAGACGTGGCCGCGCTCGGCCCGGGGCAGGTGCTCTGGGGCTGGCCGCACTGCGTCCAGGACACCGAGCTGACCCAGCTCGCCATCGACCGAGGACTGACCCTGATCGCCTTCGAGGCCATGAACCACTGGACCCGCGACGGCGCGGTCGGTCTGCACGTCTTCCACAAGAACAACGAGCTTGCCGGCTACTGCTCGGTGCTGCACGCGCTGGAGCTGGCCGGTCTCACGGGCGACTACGGTCGCCGGCTCAGTGCCGTGGTCATCGGCTTCGGCGCGACGGCGCGGGGTGCGGTGACCGCGCTCAACGCCCACGGCGTGCACGAGGTGGCGGTTCTCACCAACCGTGGTGTGGCGGCTGTGGGCTCGCCGATCCACTCGGTGCGCATCCGGCAGATGGACCACGGGCCGGATGACGCGCGCCTGAGCCACGTGATCACCGAGCAGGGTCCTCAGCCCCTGGCCACCTATCTCGCGCAGGGCGACATCATCGTCAACTGCACCCTCCAGGACCCTGCTGATCCGTTGGTCTACCTGCAGGAGGAGGACCTCGCCGGGTTCCGGCCCGGAAGCGTGATCGTCGACGTGTCGTGCGACCTGGGCATGGGCTTCAGCTGGGCCCGCCCCACGAGCTTCGAGGAGCCGGCCTTCATCGTCGGCGACAACGTCCTCTACTACGCCGTCGACCACAGTCCGTCCTACCTGTGGAACTCGGCCACGTGGGAGAACAGCAACGCGCTGATCCCCTTCCTTCGGCCGGTGCTCGAGGGGGGCACTGCGTGGGAGGCCGACGAGACGCTCAGCCGGGCCATCGAGATCCGCGACGGAGTCGTCGTCAACCCCGCCATCCTCGCCTACCAGGGGAGGGCCGCGGAGCCACCCCACGTGCGGGCCTGAGGCTCAGCCGGCCCAGAAGCCGCGGCCACCGAAGAGGTCGCGGTAGGAGGAGCCGAACGCCGACTCCGGGGACCTGGAGCCGAGGTAGGAGCCCACGACCGCTGCTCCCAGGTCGCCGAGCTCCGGCGCGACGACCTTGCCTCCGGCGCGCCTGGCCATCGAGTCGACGAACCGGGCGAGCCCGGGGTCGTCGCCGAGCCGGAAGAAGGTGGTCTGGGCCCCGAGCCGGGCTGCGGCATCCAGCTCGCGCACGGCGAGCGCGATGGTGCGCGGGTGCGGCGGGTAGTCGAAGAACACCTCTCCGCCGGGCTCGAGGTGCGAGGTGGGCTCGCCGTCGGTGACGACGAGGAGCACCGGCTGCTCGTGGGGGTGGCGCCGGAAGTGGCGGTTGGCCAGCAGGAGCGCGTGGTGGAGGTTGGTGCCCTTCTCCCACATGGCATCTCGCGCCGTGAGCTCCTCGATCTGCATCACCTCGGCATGCCGGCCGAAGCCGATGAGCTCGAGGTGGTCGCCCCTGAACCTGCTGGAGATGAGCTGGTGCAGCGCGAGGGCGGTGCGCTTCATCGGCACCCAGCGCCCGTCCATCGCCATCGAGAACGACGTGTCGACGAGGAGCGCGACCGCAGCGGTGGTGCGCGCCTCGGTCTCGGTCACCTCCACGTCCCGGATGTCCAGCCGGATGCCGCGCCCCGGGTCGCTGCCCTCCCCGGCCGTGCGGGTGATCGCGTTGGTGAGCGACGCGGTGACGTCCCACGGCTCGGTGTCGCCGAACTGCCACTGGCGGGTCGCGCCACTGGCCTCCCCGGCGGCCCCGGCCCGCTGGGCGTCACGCTGCCCCTGACGCGCCGAGAGGCGACCCGCGACGTCGCGCAGGAGGGACTTGCCCAGCTCGCGCATCGCCCGCGGTGAGAGGCGGAGCGTGCCGTCGGAGGCGCGGGTGAGGTAGCCACTGTCGCGCAGGGCCTTCTCCAACGCAGCCAGCGCTCGAGCGTCGACCGCGGCGTCGTCTCCGAGCTGCCGGCTCAGGGCGTCGAGGTCGACGTCGTCCATCCGGGCGCCGGGGTAGGACTGGCTGAGCTGCTCCGAGAGGGCATCGAGATGGGCCAGGTCCTGGAGCACGCCGGTGCCGTCGCCGAGACCGAGGCCCTGCTCGCCACTGAACTGCTCGGACCCACCCCAGTCCTCACCGGGCCGTAGCGCCTGGAGCGTGGAGTCGAGCTGGGAGAGCTGGTCCATCAGCGTGGGGGAGCCGAAGGCCTGCTGCGAGAGCTCGGCGAGCTCGGCCCGCTGCTCCGGGGTCATCGAGGCCATCATCCGTTGGGCTGCTGCGGCGCGGGAGGCGAGCGCGTCGATGAGCTCCTCGACGGTCTCGGGCTGCTCGGGGAAGAAGTCACCGTGCCGATCCATGAAGTCGCGGAACTGCTGCTCGGTGTCCTCGCCGCGGGCGTGAGCCGCGAGGAGGTCGTTGAGGGCGGCCAGCATCTGCTCGACCCGGGCGCGGTCCTCCTCGGTGGCGTTCTCCAGGGCCTGCTTCATACCGGCGAAGCGTTGGTCGAGCACCTCACGGCCGAGCAGGTCCTTGATCTGCTCGAACGCCTGCCGGGCCTCGGAGCTGCGCCACTGGTAGTCGCCCAGCTCGGTCACCGCCGCGGCGGTGGAGGACGGCAGGCCCTCCAGGCGCAGCTCGTCGAACC
>JBDSNZ010000033.1:0-25888 GCA_039915055.1 Ornithinibacter sp. | reverse complement strand
ACGCGGGTGACGACGACGTCGTCGACGCCGAGGTCGTCGACGCCGAGGTCGTCGAGGACGACGAGGAGAAGAAGTGACCGACCCCGGTATGCCGCACGAGGAGTTCGCCTCCGAGGAGGCGTCCGCCACGGCCGGCTCCGACGGCGCGGGTGACGACGCGATCAACACCGAGTCCGTCAACGACGGCGAGGAGGTGGCTCCGGCACCTGCCGGGGCCGCCCCCGCCGGGGCATCCGGGCCGGGCGACATCGACCCGAGCGGTGGCGCCGAGGATGGCGCACCGGCATACGGCGCCGATCCGAGTGGCGGTCAACCTCATCCGGACACGATGCTGGCGGCCGAGCGACTCTCGGACCTCCAGCGCCTCCAGGCCGAATACGTCAACTACAAGCGTCGGGTCGATCGGGACCGGGCGCTCACGCAGGAGCGCGCGGTCCACGACGTCCTCGAGTCGGTGCTCCCGGTGCTCGACGACATCCAGGCTGCGCGTGACCACGGCGAGCTCGTGGGCCCGTTCGCGGCGATCGCGGACAAGCTCGAGGGAACGCTGGGCAAGTACGGGCTGGCGCGCTTCGGTGCCAAGGGTGAGGAGTTCGACCCGATGCACCACGAGGCGTTGATGCACACGCCGTGGCCGAGTGAGGATGCGGAGCTGCCGGCCGGTGCAAGCGCCACGACCGTCGTGCTGGTGCTCCAGCCCGGCTACCGTGCCGGTGAGAAGGTGCTGCGGCCCGCTCGGGTCTCGGTGGCCGACCCGGACTGACCTTGACCCACCCCCGATTTCTCCTACTTCGTCTGTCGGAATGCCGCGACACGCTGCGGATGCGGCGCGAAACCGACGATCTGGCAGACGAAGTCGGGGAGGGTGCTCGAGAGACATGAGACTGAGAGGAGGTGCCCATGGCCAGCCAGGACTGGTTCGAGAAGGACTTCTACGCGATCCTCGGCGTCCCCAAGGACGCTGATCCCGCGGCGATCAAGAAGGCCTACCGCAAGCTCGCCCGCAAGCACCACCCCGACCAGAACGCCGGTGACCCCAGGTCCGAGCAGCGGTTCAAGGACGTGGGCGAGGCCCACGCGGTGCTCGCCGACCCCAAGCAGCGCGAGGAGTACGACGCCATCCGCCAGATGGCTGGTGGTGGCGCGCGCTTCCAGGCCGGCGGTCCCGGCGGGGGCGGCGGTTTCGAGGACGTGTTCAGCGCGTTCGGCGGAGCAGGCGGCGGCGGGGGGCAGCGCGTGCGCTTCAACACCGGAGGGGCCGGTGGCCAGCCCGACCTCGACGACATGCTCTCCCAGATGTTCGGTGGCGGCGCGAGCACGGGACGGCGGGGTGGTGGCGACCCGTTCTCCGGGTTCGGGGCTCCTCGAGGACCTCGTCCCGGGGCCGATCTCCAGGCACGCACCTCACTGACCTTTCGCGACGCGGTGCAGGGTTCCACCGTCACGCTGTCCACCGCCGAGGGGCGTCGGATCACGACGAAGATCCCCGCCGGGGTCAAGGACGGTCAGAAGATCCGGTTGCGCGGCAAGGGTGCTGATGGGGACCCGGGCGCGCCGAAGGGTGACCTCATCCTCACGGTGACAGTGGAGAAGCACCCCGTCTTCGGGCGAGACGGCAACCACCTGACCGTGGACCTACCGGTCACCTTCTCGGAGGCCGCCCTGGGCGCCACCGTGTCGGTGCCGACTCTCGACGGAACCCCGGTGCGCGTCAAGGTTGCCCCGGGCACCCCCAGTGGTCGGGTGCTCCGGGTGAAGGGTCGGGGCGTCGCCGGGCGGGGCGGCGCGACGGGCGACCTGCTCGCCCGGGTGAGCGTCGTCGTGCCCCAACGCCTCACCGAGACCGCGCGGGAGGCGGTCGAGGCGCTGCGTGCGGAGGAGGCCGACGTGGATCCCCGCGCTGCCCTCTTCGAGCAGGCATCGAGCTAGGGAGGTCGCCATGGCAGCTCTGGGCTACTCCTTCTCATCCGATGACGAGACCCCCGTGTTCGTCATCTCCGTTGCCGCAGAGCTGGCAGGCATGCACGCCCAGACGCTCCGGCAGTACGACCGCCTCGGACTCGTCACCCCCTCGCGCACCAGCGGTGGTGGGCGCCGCTACTCCCAGCGCGACGTGGGGCTGCTCCGTGAGGTGCAACGGCTCTCCCAGGAGGAAGGGGTCTCCCTTGCCGGCGTCGCCCGGATCCTCGAGCTCGAGGCCCAGGTGAGCGCCCTCAGGTCCCGCCTCCTGCACCTGCAGGCCGAGCTGGACACGACGCGGGCCGCGACCGGGCAGGGAGCACGGGTCTTCTCGGTGTCACCCGCAGGTGACGTGTATGCCGTGCGCTGGGGTGAGCGTCCCCGGCATCCGGGGTCCAAGGCCGTGGTGCTCTGGAGCGACCGACACCACTGACCGCACGGTGCGCAGCGGGTGCGCAGCGGACCGGCGTCAGGTGGCGCGGCGGCTGTGCACCCGTGACGCCGCGACGAGCACGACGACGGCCGCCACCACTGCCGCGATGGCGACAGCGCCGGACTCGGGCGCGTCGAAGGTGCGCCCGTAGGCGATCCAGAGCAGCCCCCACGCCATCGCCGATGCGACGGCCCACCGCCCCCCGAGGTGGCTCGCGAACATCATGCCGAGGCTCGCGGCGACCGCGAGCACCACGACGGCGAGCAGCACCGCGATGAGGTTCGGTGGCTGGATACCACTCTCGATGAGCGCTGTCGTGACGTTCGCGCACGCCGCGACGGCCACCCAGCCGAGGTAGAGCCCGAACGTGCCGTCGACGATGACCGACTCCGCCCGCCCGTAGGACTGGTGCCGGGTGAGCCGCTCCACGAGCAGCCCGAGCGTCACCGCGAGCGCCAGGATCACCGCGACGCTCGCCCACAACCACCCCTGCTGGGTCACGAGCAGCCACGTCGCGTTGAGCACCATCGAGAGCGCGGCGAGCCACCCGATCGCGCGGTGCCGTCGGTCGCTCGCCTGCTCGGGAAGCCACTGCCAGATCGTGTACGCCGCGAGGCCGAGGTAGATCGGGGTCCAGATGGAGAAGGCAGGGCCCGCCGGAGCGATGAGGGTGGCGTCGGCGGCGAGCGCGCCGCCGGAGGACTCCTCCACCCGGGTGCCGAGGACGCCGACCCCGACAAGTGTGCCGAGCACGCAGAAGACCTCGGCGAGGGTGACTCCGACCTGGCGGACGCGGTCAGCGGGCAGCGCGGGGGCGGGCATGACCCTCATTCCACCACGTCACCCGGCGCACCACCGTGCGGGAGGTCCCGGGCACCTTCGACGAACCTCCGCCGATGAGGCGAGCGCGGAGATATCTTGGTGGAGACTGCGGACGATCCCGCTGGTCGGGTCAGGTGGCCCTGAACGAGTGGAGCGTGTCCGTGGGTGAGGTGTCGAGGGGTGGTGCGCTGCCTTCAGCGCCCACTCGCGGCGAACTGCGCTATCCGGCGTCGACGTTCTATCGGCGGGTGGCCCTGAGCACGGTCCTCCCCGGCGCGGGCCTCCTGCGCACCAGGTGGCGGATCCTCGGTGCCGTGATGTCCGTGGGTGCCGTCCTCGTCGGGCTCTACATCGCGGTGCGGATCTGGCGCTCCGGGCTGGTGCGCTCGGCCCTCGATGTTGCGGTGCAGCCCGCACTGCTCCAGCGGATGGCCGTCATCGTCATGGTCGGCGCGGTGCTGTGGGTGGGGTCGATCGTGCTCACCGCTCACCACTTCTGGCCGCGGGTGCAGCCCGGATCCGCCCTGCGGGTGGCGTTTGCGTTGCTCGCGTGCGCCGTGGTGGTGGCGCCCGCGACGGTGGCGGTGCGCTACCTCGACGTCCAGGCGTCGGTGATCGACCAGGTCTTCGGCACGGTAGCGCCCGGACCCGCCGGCACCCACGCTGGGGTCGCCGTGGAGGCGGCGGACCCGTGGGCGAACGTGCCGAGGGTCAACACCCTCCTCATGGGTTCGGATGCCGGTAAGGACCGCTGGGGCGTGCGCACCGACTCGCTCATGGTGGTCAGCACGGACACCCGCACGGGCGACACCCTGCTCATCGGCATCCCGCGAAACCTCGAGAACGTGCCGTTTCCCAAGAGCAACCCGTTGCACGCGCTCTACCCGAACGGCTACGACTGCGGCGACCAGTGCCTCATGAACGGCATCTGGACCCTCGCGGAAGGCCGACCGGACCTCTTCCCCGGAGTGCCCAGCCCCGGGCGAGCCTCCACGATCGACGTCGTCGGCGAGATCACCGGGCTGCACATCGACCACTCGGTGGTCATCAACCTGCGCGGCTTCAGGGCGCTCGTTGACGCGATGGGAGGAGTGGACGTCAACGTGCAGGAACGGGTGTGCGTGGAGTGCCACACCGGCACGTCCGGAGGGGTCGTGTTCACCGGGGCCAAGGAGGAGTGGATCGAGACCGGCGAGCAGCACCTCGACGGCCGGCTTGCCCTCTGGTACTCCCGTTCCCGGGCGGGGAGTGACGACTTCAGCCGGATGCGGCGCCAGCGTTGCGTGGCCGGAGCGCTGATCACCCAGGCCGACCCCGCCGGCCTCTTCGCGCGGTATCCCCAGGTCGCGTCCGTCGTGAAGGACAACGTCAGCATCGACATCCCCAAGACCGACCTCAGCGCCTGGGTCGAGCTCGTCCAGCGGATCCAGAAGGGCGACTCGATCCGCTCGCTGCCACTCACGTCCTCGGTGCTCCAACCCGCCAACCCCGACTTCGTGAAGATCCGAGCACTCGTCGAGAAGGGGTTGACGCCTCCGGCTCCCCGCCCGCAGGTGACCCCATCCGCCGGGGCCTCGGGCACGGCGTCCGCCACCCCTTCGCCGAGCAGTGGCTCGTCCGCGAGCCCGGCGCCCACGCCGACCCCCGACGACGCGGAGGCGTCGTTGCTCTCCGCCACCTGCTGAGTCACGCGTTCCTGCCTCGGCGCCAGCCAGACCTGCGAGCCGCGGCGCCACCCGCTACGGTCATGCCATCGCGGCAGCGTGGCCGCGTGGAGATCACGGAGGTCCGAGATGTCGATGGTGGAGTCCCTGGGTGTTCTGAGCGCCGCTGACGCGGTCGAACCGGCATACGGCGCAGGTGTGTTGCTCCTCATCGCTGCCGCCGCCGTCGGAGTGCTCCTCGTCCTGATCATCTACGTGAAGATGCATGCCTTCGTCGCGCTGGTGCTGGTCAGCTTCCTCACCGCCCTGGCGACGAAGATCCCCTTTCCGGACGTGGTGCCCACCATGCTCGACGGCTTCGGCAAGACCCTGGCCAGCGTCGCACTCCTCGTCGGGCTCGGGGCGATGATCGGTCGGTTGCTCGAGGTGTCCGGCGGGGCCCAGGTGCTCGCCGACACCCTGATCAACCGGTTCGGCGAGCACCGCGCCCCGCTGGCGCTCGGTGTCGCCTCGCTGCTCTTCGGTTTCCCGATCTTCTTCGACGCAGGCCTGGTCGTCATGCTCCCGATCATCTTCAGCGTGGCGCGCAAGTTCGGTGGCTCGGTGCTGATCTACGGACTGCCCGCGGCAGGTGCCTTCGCCGTGATGCACGCGTTCGTGCCGCCGCACCCCGGGCCGGTCGCTGCGGGCGAGATCCTGGGAGCCGACATCGGGTTGCTCGTCCTGGTGGGGCTGCTCATCGGGATCCCGACCTGGTTCGTGGCGTCCTACCTCTTCGGGACCTGGACCGGCCGGCGGATCCACGTGCCGGTGCCAGAGCTGCTCAGCGGCGGCGCCACCGAGCCGGAGGGATCTGAGCACCTCGAGCCGCCGCGCTTCGGCACGGTGATGTTCGTGCTGCTGCTCCCCCTCGTGCTGATCTTCCTCAACACCGGGCTGAGCACCCTTGGCACCGTGGGGGTCCTGGACGGGGACGCCACCTGGGTGGGGCTGCTCAAGATGCTCGGGCAGACCGCGGTCGCGCTGCTCATCACCGTGATCGTGGCCACCGTCATCCTGGGCCGTGGCCGGTCCAAGGCAGACGTGGAGCAGCTCCTCAACGGCGCGCTCGGCCCGGTCTGCGCGATCATCCTCATCACCGGTGCCGGCGGCATGTTCGGTGGGGTGCTGCGCGCCAGCGGCATCGGGGAGGCGCTGGCGGGCTCGCTGGAGTCGACCGGCCTACCGGTCATCGTCGCCGCCTTCCTCGTCGCCACCGCGCTGCGCGTGGCCCAGGGGTCGGCGACCGTCGCGCTCACCACGACCGCGGGGCTCATCGCACCGACCGTCGCAGCCACCGGCGGGCTCTCCGCGATCGACCTGGCCTGCATCGTCGTGGCCATCGCCTGTGGCTCCACCGTGCTCTCGCACGTCAACGACTCCGGCTTCTGGCTGGTCGGTCGCTTCTTCGGCATGGACGTCAAGACGACTCTGCGCACCTGGACGGTGATGGAGACCCTCATCGGTGTCGTCGGCTTCGCGCTGGCCGCAACCGTCAGCCTCGTGCTGTGAGCGCCGGGCCTGGGCGCGTGACACCGGCAGCTGTTCCGCCGACCCGCCACGTCATCGTCATGGGGGTCAGCGGGTGCGGGAAGTCGACCATCGCCGTCGGGATCGCGGAGGCGATGAGCCTGCCCTTCGCCGAAGCGGATCGCTTCCACCCCGAGGCGAACGTCGCCAAGATGGCGGCCGGGGTGCCGCTGACCGACGAGGACCGCTGGCCGTGGCTGAGTGACCTCTCCGCCTGGATGGCCTCGCAGGCCGACCTCGGCCAGTCGACGGTCATGGCGTGCTCGGCCCTGCGCCGCGCCTACCGTGACCTGCTCCGCTCCGGGCCGCCGTCGCTCGACTTCGTCCACCTCGCCGGTCCCATGGAGGTCGTCGAGGAGCGGATGCGAGCCCGTGAGGGGCACTTCATGCCCACGTCCTTGCTGCGCTCGCAGTTCGACACGCTCGAACCCCTCCAGGTCGACGAGCGGGGGGTGGTCCTGGACCTGCGCGCCTCACCGGAGGACCTCATCGAGCAGGCGGTGGCGTGGCTCACGGGAGCTGCGGAGCCGGCGGGTGGACGGCATCCGGCTGGCTGACGGTGCAGTCGACACCGGGGTGGACAGCAGCCCGACCCGACACGGTCGGTGGCAGAAGTTGAGCGGAATAGACTCAAGTCTGAGCGGGTTGCCCATGACGAACCCCGAACCAGCGAAGCAGGAGCCCCCATGGAGCTGAAGCCCACCACCAGGGTTGCCGAGGCACTGGCGCTCGCCCAGCGTGCCGCCCAGAGCGCCGGCCACCCCGAGATCACGCCGTCCCACCTGGCGCTGGCGCTCGCCGAGCAGCAGGACACCAGCACCCCCGCCCTCCTCGAGGCAGCCGGCACAACAGCCGAGCAGGTCGCCGAGAACGCCCGCTCCACCCTCTCCGGGATGCCGCGGAGCACCGGCCAGGGCCTGGCCACACCCGCGCTCGGGCAGGCGGCGCTCTCAGTGCTGCAGCACGCGTCGACGCTCATGGCCGCTCGCGGTGACACCTTCCTGGCCACGGATCTGCTCGTGCTCGCGCTCCTGGAGAAGGGGTCCGTGCAGGGCGACGCGCGCGCCCTCGAGGCCCGGTTGGATGACCTGCGAGCCGGCGCGACGGTCTCCACCGAGAGCCAGGAGAGCGGCGGGGAGTCACTGGAGAAGTACGGCACCGACCTCACTGCTGCGGCACGGGCGGGCCGCCTCGACCCGGTGATCGGCCGCGACGGCGAGATCCGTCGCGTCATCCAGGTGCTGTCGCGGCGGACCAAGAACAACCCGGTCCTCATCGGGGAGCCCGGTGTCGGGAAGACCGCCGTCGTCGAGGGCCTGGCGCAGCGGATGGTCGACGGGGACGTGCCCGAGTCGCTGCGCGGCAAGCGGCTGATCAGCCTGGACCTGGCTGCCATGGTCGCCGGCGCCAAGTACCGCGGTGAGTTCGAGGAGCGACTCAAGGCCGTCCTGGAGGAGATCAAGGACTCCGACGGGCAGGTCGTCACGTTCATCGACGAGCTGCACACCGTCGTCGGGGCCGGTGCGACCGGTGACTCCGCGATGGATGCCGGCAACATGCTCAAGCCGATGCTTGCGCGAGGTGAGCTGCGGCTCGTCGGAGCGACCACGCTAGACGAGTTCCGCGAGCACATCGAGAAGGATGCCGCGCTGGAGCGCCGGTTCCAGCAGGTCTTCGTCGGCGAGCCCTCGGTGGAGGACACGATCGCCATCCTGCGCGGTCTGAAGGAGCGCTACGAGGCGCACCACAAGGTCGAGATCGAGGACTCTGCGCTGGTCGCGGCCGCGAGCCTGTCCGACCGCTACATCAGCGGGCGCCAGCTCCCCGACAAGGCAATCGACCTCGTTGACGAGGCCGCCTCCCGGCTGCGCATGGAGATCGACTCCAGCCCGGTCGAGATCGACGTGCTCCGTCGCGGTGTCGACCGGCTCCGCATGGAGGAGCTGCACCTGGCCAAGGAGACCGACGAGGCGTCGGTCGAGCGGCTCGAGCGGCTACGGGCCGACCTCGCCGACAGGGCCGAGGAGCTCGCGAGCCTCACCGCGCGGTGGGAGGCGGAGAAGTCGGGGCTGAACAAGGTGGGTGACCTCAAGGCGCGGCTCGACGACCTGCGCACCCAGGCCGAGCGGATGCAGCGCGAGGGGGACTACGAGGCGGCATCCCGCGTGCTCTACGGCGAGATCCCCTCTCTCGAGGGGGAGATCGAGACCGCTCAGGCGGCCGAGTCCCAGATCGACACGGCTGAGCTGATGGTCAAGGAACGGGTCGGCGCCGACGACATCGCCGAGGTGATCTCGGCCTGGACCGGCATCCCTGCTGGACGCCTGCTCCAGGGCGAGAGCGAGAAGCTGCTCTCGATGGAGTCGATCATCGGCGCCCGGCTGATCGGTCAGGGCGACGCGGTGCGGGCGGTCTCCGATGCCGTGCGCCGCTCCCGCGCAGGGGTGGCCGACCCCGACCGCCCCACCGGCTCGTTCCTCTTCCTCGGGCCCACGGGCGTGGGCAAGACCGAGCTCGCGAAGGCGTTGGCGGACTTCCTCTTCGACGACGAGCGCGCCATGGTGCGCCTGGACATGTCGGAGTACTCCGAGCGGCACGCCGTGGCGAGGCTCATCGGTGCCCCTCCGGGTTACGTGGGCTACGAGGAGGGTGGTCAGCTGACCGAGGCGGTGCGCCGGCGCCCCTACTCGGTCGTGCTCCTCGACGAGGTGGAGAAGGCCCACCCCGAGACCTTCGACATCCTGCTTCAGGTGCTCGACGACGGACGGCTCACCGACGGGCAGGGACGCACGGTCGACTTCCGTAACGTCATCCTCGTCATGACCTCCAACCTCGGGTCGCAGTTCCTCATCGACCCGACGCTCGATCCGCACGCTCGTCGCGAGGCCGTCATGTCAGCCGTGCGCTCGGCATTCAAGCCCGAGTTCCTCAACCGCCTCGACGAGGTGGTCGTCTTCGACGCCCTCACCACCGGGGAGCTCGCGCGGATCGTCGAGCTGCAGGTTCGGGCCCTCGGGGCTCGGCTGCACGAGCGGCGGATCGTCCTTGAGGTGACCGACTCCGCCAAGGCGTGGTTGGCCACCCAGGGCTACGACCCGGCATACGGCGCCCGGCCGTTGCGCCGGCTGGTGCAGCGCGAGATCGGCGACCGGCTCGCCACCGCCCTGTTGTCGGGGTCGGTGCGCGACGGTGACACGGTGACCGTCGACGCCGAAGGTGACGGCCTCACCCTGCGCTGAGCACGAGTGGCGGGGGTGGGCGTGGGGGGCGCCGTAGGGTGTCGCCCATGCCTGCTCGCCCGCTCCTCGTGGTCCTCTCCGGCACCCTCCTGCTCACCGGCGGCTGCTCCGGCGGCGAGGCGCCACCGGACGCGCCGACCCCGCGCTCGGCCGGCGAGCAGCTCGCCGCTGCCAAGACCGTGCTGGATGCCGCGGGAACGGTTGCGCTCGAGCTCACCAGCCGCGACGTGCCGGCTCGTCAGAACGGTGTCACGGCCGCCAGGGGATCCGGCGTGATCAGTGCCACCGAGCCGAAGTTCAAGGGCACCATCACCGGAAGCATCCAAGGTGTCGCGGGCACCATCGAGACCATCGCCGTGGGTGACACCGCCTACATCAAGTTCTTCACCCCGAACTTCGTCAAGACCGACCTCGACACCATCAACGCCCCGAACCCGGCGCTCTTCTTCGACCCCAGCGGCGGCATTTCCTCGCTGCTGACCGCGACGACCGAGCCCAAGGCGACCGGTCAGGTGCGGTCGGGCTCCGACGTCCTCGAGCGAATCGACGGCGCCCTCCCGGCGAAGCAGGTGCAGACCCTCTTCCACCTCGGTGACGGCACCGGTGCCTACACCGTGAGCTACGGGCTCACCCAGGACGACCACCTGCGCACGGCCACCATCGTCGGGCCCTTCTTCCCGGGGGCCGAGGCGACCTACTCGCTGGTCCTGAAGGACTACGGGAAGCCCGTTGAGATCACCCGCCCCTAGGGCTCTGCTCGCGACGGCCTCACTGGCGGTCGCCCTTGCAGCGGCGGACACCTACGTGGTGGTGCTCGCCCTCACCGACATGATGCGCGGCGTCGGCGTGGGCATCGACGCACTCCAGAGGGCGACCCCGATCATCTCCGGCTTCCTGCTGGGTTATGTCGCCGTGCTGCCGCTCATCGGCCGCATCGCCGACCTGGTGGACCGCCAGCGCGTGCTGCTCGGCTGCCTTGGCATCTTCGTGGCCGGGTCCGCGGTGACCGCGCTGGCCTCGGACCTGCCGGTGCTCGTCGCCGGCCGCGTCATCCAGGGCATCGGGGGTGGCGGGCTCGTGCCGGCGACCCTCGCGATCGTGGCGCAACTGTGGCCACCGGACCGGCGCGGGGTGCCCCTCGGGGTCGTCGGCGCGGTGCAGGAGCTCGGCTCGGTGCTGGGTCCGGTGCTCGGGGCCATCGTGCTCACGATCGCTGACTGGCGGGCGATCTTCTGGCTCAACGCCGGCGCCGGCGTGCTGCTCGCGGCAGCGGTCGTCGCGACGGGGGGCGGCCCGCTCCCGCGGGTGCGGGCCGGGGTGGTGGGGCTCGCGGTGCTCGGTTCGGCGACCATGGGGCTCGCCCTCTCCGCCCCGGACTCCCTCACGTCGAGCGTGAGCCTGGGGGCACCCTTCGTGCCCTTCGGCGACTCCACCTCGCGGCTCGCCACTCCGATCGGCGTGCTCGCCGGCATCCTCGTCCTGCTGCTGTGCGTGCTGCTGCTTCATGGCGCCTGGCCGGTGCTACGCCAGGCCGATCTGCTCGGTGCGTTCCTCATCGGTGGGGCGCTCGGGTGCGTCGTGCTCACGTTCGCGGCAGCGGACCCGGCAAAGGATGTCGTGGGCCCCCTCGGCCTCGCCCTGCTCCCGGTCGCAGCGCTCCTCGTCATCGGGTATGCCGTGCACCACCGCCGCTCGATCCACCCGCTGGTGCCGCGAGGGCTGGTGCGCGGTCGGCTCTGGTGGGCGCTCGTCGTCTCCGTGCTGGTGGGTGTGGCGCTCGTCGCGGTGATCGTCGACGTGCCCCTCCTGGCGCGGCTCGTCTCCTCCGCGTCCGAGACGGAGGCGGCGCTCGTGCTCGTGCGCTTCCTGCTGGCCGTCCCCGTGGGGGCCCTGGTCGGTGGCTGGGTGCTGCGATGGGTGCAGGACGGGGTCGCGGCCGCCGTGGGGCTGGCGCTGACGACGGTGGGCCTCGCCGTGATGACGACGTGGGGACGGGGCTCGCTGGACCACGGGTCGGCCACTCTGGTCCTCGCGGTGACCGGGTTGGGGGTCGGTCTCGCGCTGGCCCCGGTCAACAACGCGGCGCTCGCCCGGTCAGGGGAGGACACGGCCGGCACGGCATCCGCGCTCGTCGTCGTCGCGCGAATGGTGGGGATGGTCGTCGGGCTGGCGCTGCTCACGGCGATCGGCCTCCACCAGTACTACGGGGCCGTTGCGGCGCTCCCCGACCCGACCGACGTCGAGGCATTGCGCGATGCGGCCGTCACCCAGGTGTCGAGCGTGTTCCGCGGGGCCGCGGTCGCCGCCGGGCTCGGCACGGTGGCTGCGCTCGCCCTCGGTGTGGGGCGGCGGCGGTAGCGTCGCCGTCATGGCCAGCACCTCAGACCTCGTCACCGACTCACTCGAGCGGGTGCGCGAGAGCGTGCACTCGATCCTGGACGACACCCCCGCCGCAGACCTCGTCACGCCGCCCGCGCCGCAGGCCAACACCATCGCGTGGTTGCTGTGGCATCTCACCAGGGTGCTCGATGACCATCTCGCGGGGGCCTTCGACCAGGAGCAGGTCTGGACCTCCGGCGGTTGGGTCGATCGGTTCGGCCTGCCGTTCCCACCCGAGGCGCACGGGTTCGGGCAGTCCTGGGCGCAGGTGCAGGAGGTGCGCTCGCGGTCGGAGCTGCTCCGGGGTTACCACGACGCCGTGCAGGATGCCGTGACCCAGTGGGTCGAGGATCTGGACACCGCAGCGCTGGACCGGGTGGTCGACGAGCGGTGGGACCCGCCGGTGACCCTCGCCGTGCGCTTGGTGAGCGTGATCAACGACTGCACCCAGCACGTCGGGCAGGCGGCCTACGCGAGCGGCATCCTCGCCCGTCGATGAGCGTTCTCGATCGTGCGACCCGTCGGGTTCCTGCGGGTGTCAGCAGGGCGCCCCGCACGGTGAGGGTCAGCCGCGTGCGGTGCGGGGAACGACCCCGACCCCGTCGAGGCCCACGGGCACCGGCAGCGGAGCCACCCCGACGAGGCGCTTGGGATAGCGCACGTGCCCGCTCCAGCGCTCGAGCTCGCCCCACAGGGCGGCGTGCGCGGACCACGGGAGCGGCTCTCCCGGGGTTCGCCACGACGCCCCGAACGAGACCCAGGCCGGCACCCACTGCGCGGCATCGTCCCAGGCGCCACGGCGAGAGGTCAGGACGCGCCGGCGGTACTGGGCGGCCTGGCGCGGACCGTCCACACAGATCGGCGCGGTCGCCATCGGCCACACCCGCAGGTCCAGGTGCATCAGGGCCACCTCGAGGTCGCTGAGGACCGCCGGGTCGACGAGGAGCGTCGCGACGTTCTCGTGCGGTGGGCGGCTCATCCCGGCACGGTAGTACGCGGGACTGACCGGCGTCAGCCCCCACAGTCGGCGGCGCCGGGGTCAGCCGTCGAGCTCGACGACGACCGGGGCGTGGTCGCTGGCACCGGTGCCCTTGCGCTCCTCGCGGTCGATCGCGGCACCGACCACCCGCGACGCGAGGGAACCCGAGCCGAGGACGAAGTCGATGCGCATTCCTCGCTTCTTGGGGAAGGCCAGGCGCTGGTAGTCCCAGTAGGTGTAGGTGCCCGGACCGGGAGCATGCGGGCGCACGACGTCGACGAAGCCCGCATCGAGGAAAGCAGCGAAGGCGGCTCGCTCGGGAGCGGACACGTGGGTCTTGTCGAGGAAGTACTCCATCGACCAGACGTCCTCGTCCTGCGGGGCGATGTTCCAGTCACCGCACAGGGCGATCGGGGTGCCGTCGGCCGCCCACTGGGTGGCACCCTCCCGGAGCGCTGCCAGCCAGCGCAGCTTGTAGGCCATGTGCGGGTCCTCGAGTGCGCGACCGTTGGGCACGTAGAGCGACCACATCCGGATGCCGCCGCACGTCGCCCCGATCGCCCGGGCCTCGGGCTCGAGCGGCTCGCCCCAGCCCGGGTCGCCCTCGAAGCCGATCTGCACGTCGTCCAAGCCGACCCGCGAGAGGATCGCCACACCGTTCCACTGGCTCAGCCCGTGGTGGGCCACCTCGTAGCCGAGGGCCCGGAACCGCTCGTGGGGGAACTGCTCCTCCTTGGCCTTGGTCTCCTGCATCGCCAGCACGTCGACGTCGGATCGCTCCAACCAGGCCTCGACACGGTCGATTCGGGAGCGGATGGAGTTGACGTTCCAGGTCGCGATGCGCACGGCTCTCACCCTAGCCGCGGGTCCGACCCTGCTGGCTGTGGCCCTGTGGCCCTGTGGCCCTGTGGCCCTGTGGCCCTGTGGCCCTGTGGCCCTGTGGCTCTGTGGCCCTCGACGTCCTCTGTCAGAACGCTGGCCCGGCCGCCGAAACACGGCGTGTCGCGGCGCGAGCACAGCCGAGGTCCGGGAGGGCGGTCAGCGGCGCCACTCGTAGGGCGTCGTGGTGGACACCTTCACCAGCCCCGCGCGCTCGAGGATGGGGCGGGAGAACTCGGTGGAGTCGCTGTGGGCGAGGGTCTTGCCCGCCGCGATCGCCGAGCGCGCCCGGGCCGACGTGAGGGCGCGGTAGATGCCGCGCCCGCGCCACCGCGTCAGGGTCGCACCGCCCCAGATCCCCGCGAAGTCGGTGTCGGCAACTGGCTCCAGACGCCCGGCACTGATGATCTGGCCGTCGTGCTCCGCGACCCAGAGCTCCATCCCGTCCCTGCGCGCCAACCGGCTGAGCACGGCGTCGGCGACACGCGTCGAGACGGGCTCGCCGAACGCCTCGTCCTGCATCGCGCACATCGCCCGCACGTCGGCCTCGGCGGTGACGGACCTCAGCGTCACGCCGTCCGGAACGACGACGTCGGCGACCAGGCCGCTCAGCGCGCCGAGCATGATCGACTCGGCCTCGTCCGCGACGAAGCCGACCGTCACGAGGGACTCGTGCAGGCCTGGAGCGATGTCGTGCCCACGGGTCTTCCACTCGACCCGCTCGATGGCGGGGTCGCGACGGAAGTGGTCGAGGGCCTGTCCGACCCAGGTCCTGATGGTGGTGGCGTCTGCGCCGTCGAGATCCTGGTAGGTGATGAACCCCCTCCCGGCCTGGAACGTCACCAGCCGCAGCGGTCCGAGCCGGGTGAGAGCGAGGGCGCTCGGCGTCTCCGCGTCGGTCCGCAGCTGGGTGTCGTAGGCGTGGAGCAGGTCCTGGGTCGTCGTCGTCATCAGGTGCATCATGACGAATGAGGTGAGCTCCACGCCACCGGATTCCGGGCAGCGCACCGGCATACAGTCTCTTCGCATGAGCACCGCACTCGTCACCGGCGCGTCTGCCGGCATCGGCACGGCCTTCGCGAGGCGTCTCGCCGCCGAGGGAAGTGATCTCGTGGTCGTGGCTCGCGACCGGGCGCGCCTGGAGGCCCTGGCCCGAGAGGTGGAGGGCCGTCACGGCGTGCACGTCGAGGTGCTCGTCGCAGACCTCGCCCAGCGCGACCAGGTGGAGGAGGTGTGTCGCAGGCTGGCAGACCCCTCACGACCGGTCGACCTCCTGGTCAACAACGCGGGTTTCGGGTTCGGGGCATCGTTCCTGGACAACGAGGTCGCCCAGGAAGAGTCCGGTCTCGACGTCATGGTCAGAGCGGTCGTCCTCACCTGCCACACCGCGGCGCGATCGATGCGCGAGCGCGGGCACGGCAGGATCATCAACGTCTCGTCGGTCGCGTCCTTCCTGAGCAACGGCACCTACTCCGCCGCGAAGTCCTACGTCACGGTCTTCTCCGAGGCGCTGGCGAGCGAGCTGGCAGACACCGGCGTCACCGTCACCGCGCTGTGCCCGGGTTTCACCCGCACCGAGTTCCACGACCGGGCCCGCCTGCAGGTCTCGGCGCTTCCGGGCTGGCTCTGGCTCGACGCGGACACCGTCGTTCAGGAGGCGCTGTCCGACGCCGCCCGCGGCAAGGTCCTCTCGGTGCCGGGGGCTCAGTGGAAGGTCGTGACCGCCGTGATCCGCGCGCTGCCCCGCTCGGCGCTGCGCGGTGGCGCGATGCGAAGGCTGGACCGGTTCCGGCGTCGCGCCTGAACGGGTATCACCGGAGGGCGTTCGGCCCTCTTCACAGGTGTCCGCACCGCGCGGCACACCTGAGCAAGGAGATCGACATGCAGGCATCCTGGACGTTCCTCGCGAAGATCGGCGCCATCCCGCCCGAGGCGTACGACGCGATCTTCCCGCAGGGCCCGCTGCAGCGTGGCCACGTCGTGCGGCAGCGCGGTGTCGAGGTCGCGCTCAACCCCCAGCCGCTGCCACCCGTGGAGGTGGAGGTCGGTGCGGTCCAGCTTCGCAACCTCCTGTTCTCCTCGATCATCATCGTCGGGGGGCGTGGCGGAGCCAGCAGCTTCATGGAGGACATCGACGACTGGTGTGGCACCGGATGGCCGCACAAGTGGCCCCACCCGAAGACCTCGGCAGACTGGGACGCCAGCATGGTCTTCGCGGGGGCGGCCCTGGCAGCGGCCGGCCTCGCCGCGCAGTACGACCACGCACCCGAGATGCAGGAGGCCCTGGGCAAGGCGGCCGAACAACTGGCTGCGCAGTCCGTGGGCGGCTGAACGCGGGCGGCCTGACCTACCATCATCGGATGGGCCCGGCCGTTGAGCCGGTGGTGCTCCACGAGTATCGCCACCTGCTGCGCACCGCCTCCGCCGACTGGCAGGAGACGGCACACCGGCACGCGCTGTGGTCGCTCTCACCGCGATTGCGCTCGGAGGTCCTCGTGGGGCTGCAGTCCCTCCTGCTCGCAGGCACCCGGTTGAGGCCGGACGACGTGCATGCCGTGTCTCGGCTCATCGTGCTCGCGGAGCGTCGCCGACCCCGCACGGTGCTCGACGGCCTGCCCGCACACCTCGTGGAGCAGCTCGCGATCGCGGTCGTGGCGAGCCCGGCGGGCCAGCTGCTCGCGGCGGGGATCGACGTGTGGGACGGGTCGGAGCCGCCAGCGCGCCGCGAGGCTCCTCCAGAGAGCGACCACCACCAGCGCTGGCACGAGCAGCGCGCCACGCCAGGGCTCAGTGTCGACGAGGCGTGGTACCTCCCGGCGCGAGCGTCACGACGTCGCGAGCGGGGCTGAGTGAGGCGGCATACCGTGGGGGTGTGAACGACATCGCCGCCGACCGCGCTCGCCTCCTCGAGATCATCCGAGCCAAGGCCGTGGTCCACGGCCGGGTGACGCTCTCCTCGGGACGGGAGGCCGACTACTACGTCGACCTGCGGCGGATCACCCTGGAGGGGGAAGCCTGCCCGCTCGTCGGGCGCGTGATGCTCGACCTCACCGCAGACCTGGAGTTCGACGCTGTCGGCGGGCTCACGCTCGGCGCCGACCCCGTGGCGACCGCCATGCTGCACGCTCGCGCGGCATCCGGCGGTCACCTCGATGCGTTCGTGGTGCGCAAGGAGGGCAAGGCCCACGGCCTGCAACAGCGCATCGAGGGCCCCTCGATCGAGGGTCGTCGGGTGCTCGTCGTGGAGGACACCTCCACGACGGGGTCCTCACCCCTGGATGCTGCTCGCGCCGCGCAGGAGGCGGGTGCGACGGTGGTGGCGGTCGCCACCATCGCCGACCGCGACACCGGCGCGGCGGAGCGTTTCGCCGAGGCCGGACTGGACTACCGGCACGCCTTCGGGCTCACCGACCTCGGCCTGGCCTGACCCGCGCTGCCGCGTCGGCGGCGATCACGACGAGCATCGCGACGCCGGTGAGCACTGCTGCGGCCGCTGCCCACCGTGGGTCGACGAGCCAGCCCACGGCCAGCCCCGTCGCGCCGATGAGCGCCATCAGTGTGCCGAGTCGGGTGAACATCGGCGTGTGGAACGCCGCGGCAAACGGCAGGAAGTGCAGGCCGACGGCCACCACGATGACCGCCGATCGCAGGCCGGGCCGGTCCGCGGCATCCACGACTGCCGAGCCGAGGCGGATCAGGAGAAGCATCCCCAGCACGCTGGCAGGGTAGACCAGCCGGGACCGTGGTGCCACGGGAGTGACGGGTCCGAAGTCTCGCCGCGCGCCGAACACCTGCCAGAGGTAGACGGCGAGCGCCAGGACCCAGGTGAGCACGGCCACGAGGGACCACGGCGCGGGCAGCTCGGCACGGTTGGCCATGACGAACACGCTGGCGCCGACCGCGCCGATGATCGTGCCCCACACGCGTGGGTCCCAGATCCGGTGGATGCCGCGGACCCCCACGACGGGCGCGAGGTGCTGGTCGGTCGGAGCAGTCATCACTCCACCCTCACATCAATGCCGCACTGGTGCGACCGGGGTGCCGGCCGGCACCGTGGGCCGAGGTTGTGAGAACAGGGCACGCCGCCCGCGCGGGTGCGCGGACGGCGTGTCCTTGTTCCCTCGACGGGGCTTGGACTCCCTCGAGGTGTGCTGCTCAGCGGTGGGCGAACTGCTTGACCTCGCCGCTGTTGACCCTTTCGTAGTAGCTGTGGATGGTCGCGCGGATGACCTTCGCCAGCAGGTAGAGGCCGATGATGTTCCAGACACCCATGAGGAAGATCATCGAGTCGGAGAAGTTGATGACCGGCCCGAGGGCGGCCGCCGAGCCGATGACGGTGAAGAGGAGGAACAGCACCTTGAAGACGTTCTCTGCGAGGACGCTGTCCCCGAAGAGGTAGCCCGTGGCCTTCATCCCGTAGTACGACCAGCTGATCATCGTCGAGAACGCGAAGAGCACGACCGCGACGGCCAGGACGACCGGGAACCACGGCAACACCGTCTCGAAGGACCGTGAAGTGAGGTCGACGCCACCCAGTTTCGTTGCGTCTGGGTCGGCATAGGTCTTGGTGATGACGATCGTCAGGGCAGTCATCGTGCAGATGACCACGGTGTCGATGAACGGCTCGAGCATGGCCACGAAGCCCTCCGTGGCAGGCTCGTTGGTCTTGACGGCCGAGTGCGCCACCGAGGCCGAGCCGAGGCCGGCCTCGTTGGAGAACGCTGCTCGCTGGAAGCCCACGATGAGCGCACCCACGGCGCCACCAGCGATGCCTTTACCGGTGAAGGCGCCGGAGAGGATGTCCCCGAACGCTCCCGGCACGGAGTCGAGGTTGGCGAAGATGACGATGAGGCACGACACGAGGTAGAGCCCGGCCATGAAGGGCACGATCTTCTCGGTGACCTTGGCGATGCTCTTGATGCCGCCGATGATCACCGCACCCACCGCGACAGCGAAGATGATGCCGAGCACCCACGGAACGCCGGCGAAGAAGCTGTCGTCGCCGCCGGTGACCGCGATGATCTGAGCGGTGGCCTGGTTGGACTGGAACATGTTCCCGCCGCCGATGGCTCCACCGATCATGGAGATCGAGAAGAGCACGGCGAGCACCTTGCCGAGCCCACCCATGCCGCGCTCTGCAAGGCCGTCCTGCAGGTAGTACATCGGGCCGCCGGAGACCGATCCGTCCTCGTGGTAGTGGCGGTACTTCACCCCGAGCGTGCACTCAGCCATCTTCGTCGCCATACCGAGGAGGCCGGCGAGGATCATCCAGAACGTCGCGCCCGGACCGCCGAGCGAGATCGCCACCGCGACGCCGGCGATATTGCCGAGGCCGACGGTGCCCGACACGGCAGTGGCGAGGGCCTGGAAGTGCGAGACCTCGCCGGCGTCATCAGGGTCGGAGTACTTGCCGCGCACGAGGTCGATGGCGAGCTTGGGTCCGCGGACCTGCATGAAGCCGAGCCACACGGTGAAGAAGGCGCCGGCGACGACGAGCCACACGACGATGAGGGGGACCTTGACGTCACCGATCTGGACGGCATAGAAGACGACGCTGGTGATCCAGTCGGAGGCGCTGGTGAATGCATCGACGGGGTTCATCAGGGCACCACCGTCACGGGCACGTTCGCATGTTGCGCGAGTCTGCTTGCGACGCTGCCGAAGACGGCCTCCCGCAGGCCCGAGTCACCGGTGCGGCCCACGATGACGTGGACCGCCTTCACCTCATCGCACAGCTCCAGAAGGGTTTCTGACGGCTTGCCGTGGCGGACGACCTTCTCGAACGCCACCCCACCTTTCTCGGCGATCGCGGCCATCGGGTCGAGGATCTGTTCGTTGGCGGCTGCGATCTCTCGCTTCTTCTCCCGGGAGCGGTGCTCGTTCTCGTTCGGGGTCTGGAAGGAGAAGGGCGACCACGGGATGACGTGTGCGAGCACGATCTTCCACTGGTTGACTTGAGCGCGGGCAACGGCGAACTCGACTGCACGAGTCGAGGTTTCGCTGTTGTCAACGCCGACGACGATGGTGTCCATGACGGGCCTTATCGGTCGGGGATGCTGCGGGGCGACCTCACCCTAGCGAAGATGTGATGCAGGACACATGCCAGAACGCCTAGGGTTAGACCAACGTCAGCCGCCAGGAGGCCCCGTGACCGCCGTCACCGTCATCGTCGTCATCGTCGTCTTGCTCCTTGTTTTCGGGGGGTGGGCGGTCGCGACCTACAACGGTCTGATCAAGCTGAGAAACCTCGTCCAGGAGGCGTGGCGCCAGATCGACGTCGAGCTCACGAGGAGGCATGACCTCATCGGCAACCTCGTCGAGACCGTGAAGGGATACGCGGCCCACGAGCGCGGAACGCTCGAGGACGTCGTCAACGCTCGTGGCGCTGCCATGGCGCCCGGTCAGTCACCCGGTCAGCAGGCGGAGAGCGAGAACGTCCTCAGCCAGGCGCTCGGTCGCCTCATCGCGCTCTCCGAGGCCTACCCGGACTTGAAGGCCAATCAGAACTTCATGGCGCTGCAGGCCGAGCTGACCTCCACCGAGGATCGAATCGCCTCGGCGCGCCGCTACTACAACGCCACCGTGCGCGACCTCAACACCAAGGTCGAGACGGTCCCCTCCAACATCGTCGCGAACCTCTTCAGCATCGACCGCGCGGAGTACTTCGAGGCAGCGGGCGAGCAGCGAGAGGCGCCCAGGGTCGACTTCGGCCAGCGTGATGCCGTCATCCCGCCGCCGAGCGGGTATGCCGGTGACCCGGCTTCCGCTGGCGGCCCCCCGGCATCCGACACCCCACTGTCGCGGAGTCAGGACCACCCCACGGACTCATGAGCCGATGCGGCCCGGACTACGCGGGGTGCTCCTGACTCCGCGGGGTTGAGGGAGGGAGAGCGCGCGTCGTGGGGTTGGTGGATGGGGTCAACCGGACGGTGGACGGCGCGTCCACCGCCCGGGTCTGCCACTTCCGGGTGAGATCCTGGACGCTGGACCCATGAGCGACGCGATCACCATCAGGGGGCTGAGCAAGCGCTACGGCGACTACCGTGCCGTCGACGGTCTCGACCTCGACATCCGCGAGGGTGAGGTCTTCGCCCTGCTCGGCCCCAACGGGGCCGGCAAGACGACGACCGTCGAGATCCTCGAGGGGTTCCGCCACCGCGACGCCGGGGACGTGACGGTGCTCGGCACCGACCCGCAGGGTGCACCTCGGTCGTGGCGGAACCGGATCGGAATCGTTCTGCAGACCTCCGGGGGGCTGGACCTGATCACTACGCGTGAGGCCATCGCGAGCACCGCGAAGGTGTACTCCCGACCGCGTGACGTCGACGAGGTCATCGAGGCAGTCGGACTGTCCGACAAAGCGAATGACCGCATCGTCGGGCTCAGCGGTGGCCAGCGTCGTCGCCTCGACGTGGGTCTGGGCATCATCGGCGACCCGGAGCTCCTGTTCCTCGACGAGCCGACGACCGGGTTCGACCCGCAGGCCCGACGAGACTTCTGGGAACTCATCCGCGGTTTCGCCACAGGGGGCACCACCATCGTCCTCACCACCCACTACCTCGACGAGGCAGAGGCCCTGGCCGACAGGGTCGGCATCATCGCGGCAGGCCGTCTCCTCACCCTGGACACCCCCGCGTCCCTTGGGGGTCGAGCGGACCAGGAGGCCACCGTGACCTGGGTCGAGGACGGGGAGCGGCACACCCTGCGCACCGCAACCCCCACCGCCGATGTCGTACGGATCGCCGCGAGGACGCCCGGTGGAGAGGTGGACGAGCTCACCGTGAGCCGCCCGTCGCTCGAGGACACCTATCTCGCTCTCATCGCCCCACACCTCATTGACGAGGCCGAGGAGACCCCCGCATGAACGCCGTCGCCCTCGGGTGGGACCGCACCGTCCTGGAGCTGAAGATGTACTCCCGCGAAAAGGAGTCGGTGTTCTTCTCCTTCCTCTTCCCGATCCTGCTGCTCACCCTGTTCGCGGTGATCTTCGGGAGCCAGTTCGAGGGTGCTGCCGCGGGTGGGATGACAGCCGGTCTGTTCTTCCTCCCTGGAATGCTCTCTGCCGGAGTCCTGCTCACCAGTTTCCAGACCATGGCGCTGTCAGTGGCCACGGAGCGGGACGACGGCAGCCTGAAGCGGCTGCGCTCCACCCCCATGCCCGCCGTGACCTACTTCCTGGGCAAGGTCGGGCTCGTCGGCATCACCTCGATCCTGCAGACGGTGCTGCTCCTCCTCGTGGCGCGGGTGTTCTTCGGGGTACACCTCCCTGACTCGCCCGAGCGATGGGGCGTGTTCGTCGTGGTGTTCGTGCTGGGGGTGTTCAGCGGCACCGTGCTGGGAATCGCCTACTCCTCGATGGCAACATCACGATCCATCGGTGCGGTGGTCATCGGGCCCCTGCTCCTGCTGCAGTTCATCTCCGGTGTCTACATCGCCTTCACCGACATCCCCCCGTGGCTCCAGCAGATCGCGGCGATCTTCCCCCTGAAGTGGATCGCCCAGGGGATGCGCTCGGTGTTCTTCCCGGCCGACATGGCCTCGGCGGAGATGGCCGGATCCTGGGAGACCGGCAGGACGGCGGTCATCCTGCTCGTTTGGGGGGTGGCGGGGCTGCTCCTGTGCATCACCACGTTCAAGTGGTTCAAGCGCGGCACGACCTGAGCCGTGGGCGAGATGATGGAGCGCGTGAGCACCCAGCGAACCTCGCAGGAGGAGTTCCAGGGCATGTGGGCGCGCCAACAGCCGTTCTGGCACGCCGTCTACAGCGTCGTGTGGGGCGCGGCCCTCGTCGTCACCGTGCTCCAGCCAGGCCCGCGTGGATGGGTCCGGCCCGTCGCGCTCCTCCTCGTGATGGCGATCGCGTATGCCGTGCTGGGCCGGCGCGCGCTGGTGCAACAGAGCGTCAGGTGGGCGGTGGCCTACCACCTTCTCTCGTGGAGCGCCCTGCTCGCGATCCAGGTGCTGGATGAGGGCACCGAGACCTGGATCCTGTTCTTCGCGTTGTTTCCACAGCTCTGGGCGATGCTCCCGACCCGGGCGGCGGCCGCCGCGACGTTCGTCGTGCTCGTGGCCTTCCAAGAGGTGCGCTGGGCCCAGACCGGCTACGCCCCCGCCCGGTTGGTGGAGGTCTTCGTCGGGGGGATCATCTCGATCGGGCTGTCTCTGTCGTTGGGGTTGTTCATCAACCGGATCGTCGGCGAGGCGGGGTCGCGAGCAGAGACCATCGACGAGCTACGAGCCACGCAGGCCGCGCTCGCCGCGGTGGAGCGCGATCGCGGGGTCCAGGACGAGCGCGAGCGGATCTCCCGCGAGATCCACGACACCCTCGCACAGGGATTCACCTCCGTCATCACCCTGGCCCGCGCCGCAGACGCCGCGCTCGCACGCGGTGACGCCACGGCTGCGCGGGAGCGGCTGGACCTCGTCGACCGCACCGCCGTGGACAACCTCGCCGAGGCCCGCCTGATCGTGGCGGAGCTGACGCCCGGGAACCTCCAGTCCCGCACCCTCGTGGAGGCCCTGGAACGTCTGGGTGCTGCGATGAGCCACGAGATCGGCCTGCGCGCCGCGGTGCGGGTCGAGGGCGAGCCGGAGCCGTTGGGGGGAGCCGCCGAGGTCGTCATCCTGCGGACCGCGCAGGAGGCGCTCTCGAACGTGCGTCGCCACGCCGACGCCAGGAGCGTGGATCTCGCCCTCGTCTACGGCCCCGGGCGGGTCGTGCTCACGGTGTCCGACGACGGCAATGGATTCGACACGGGGGAGGCTCGAGTCGGATTCGGGCTCGACGGCCTGCACTCCCGTGCGGCCGAGGTGGGAGGCACCGTGCTGGTCGACAGCAGACCCGGCGGTGGCACCACGCTGCGACTCGAGGTGCCCCGGTGATCCGCCTCCTGGTCGTCGACGACCACCCCGTGGTGCGGGCAGGCATGGTGGCGATGCTCGGGGAGGAGGCCGACTTCGACGTCGTCGGTCAGGCTGCACACGGCGCGGAGGCGATCGCGCTCGTTCCCGCCCTGGCTCCGGACGTGGTCCTGATGGACCTGCGGATGCCGGTCATGGACGGCGCGGAGGCGACGGCCAGGATCATGGCCCTCCCCGATGCTCCGCAGGTGCTGGTGCTGACGACCTACGACACCGACGCCGACATCATCCGAGCGGTGGAGGCAGGGGCGCGGGGCTACCTGCTCAAGGACGCACCGACGGTGGTGCTCGCCGAGGCCATCCGCCGGGCCTCGCGGGGGGAGACCGTCCTCGCGCCGCCCGTCGCAGCCCGACTGGCGGAGCGGCTCCGCGCGCCGGCCGCGCCGGACCTGACGGGCCGGGAGGTGGAGGTGCTACGACTGGTCGCCACTGGGCGTTCGAACGCGGAGGTGGGGAAGGTGCTGTTCATCGGCGAGGCGACCGTCAAGACCCACCTGGTACGGGCCTTCGCCAAGCTCGGGGTGTCCGACCGCACGGCAGCGGTCACGGCGGCATACCGGCTCGGCCTGATCGACCTCAGCGGTTGAGGTCAGAGCCTGCCGTCACGAACGTCGTCGACGACCTCGTCGGCCTCGGCGACCACGGTGCGGGAGGCGCTGCGGTGCCGGAGGAACTCGATGGCCATCGGCAGCACGGAGAACCCGACGATCACGAGCGCGGCGATCTCCAGGTTGTTCTTGATGAGGTCCACCCCTCCCAGGAAGTAGCCCAGCAGGGTGATCCCCGTGGCCCAGAGCACGGCGCCGACGCCGCTCCAGACGAAGAAGTGCCGGCGGTCCATACGGCTCACGCCGGCGACGACCGTGATGAAGGTGCGCACGATCGGGACGAACCGCCCCAGCACGAGGGCCTTGGCCCCGTGGCGGTCGAAGAAGGCGTGGGTGTCGTCGAAGTACTTCTTCTTGAGGAAGCGGCCCTCGCGCTCGTAGAGCGGCGCGCCGATCGCCCGGCCGATCTCGTAGCCGACGACGTTGCCCAGGAACGCCGCGGCACTCAGCACGAGGCACGCCACGACGATGTTGACGCCGACCTCGCCACCGGCGATGAACAGGCCGACAGCGAAGAGCAGCGAGTCGCCGGGGAGGATGGGGAAGAGCAGGCCGCACTCGACGAAGACGATCGCGACGCTGACCCAGAAGAACTGCGAGCCGAACTGCTCGAGGAGGGTCTGCGGGTCCATCCAGTCGGGGCCGAGGGAATGCATCACCGGCACAGCGTAGGCGGTGGGGCTGAGCAGGTCCTGAGGGGCCACGGGCCGGGGTCCCCGCGTGCCGGCCTCGTCATCGTGATCACCCTCCCTGTGGCCGGACGGCATCCAGCCCGTTGCGGGGCGGCGCTACATTTGTCGCCTCCGCTCCCGCCGTCCCCCGGCGGGGGACGTCACCGCTTCCGAAGGAACCGCGCACGATGCCGACCACACCTGCCCACAGGCTCATCACCCTGGCCCTCCCCGGCGTGGCCCTCCTGGCGGTCACCGCCTGCGGCACGCCCGTCGACGACACCGCGATCCCGGCTGCCAGCACGGCCAGCACCGCAACCGGAGCCTCCGGGGACGCGCTCGCGAACTGCACCCCCGATGCCCTCGACACCCGCACCAAGGGCACCCTGAGCATCGCCACCGACAAGCCGGCATACCGACCCTGGTTCGTCGACGACGACCCTGGCAACGGCAAGGGCTACGAGTCGGCGGTCGGCTACGCCATCGCTGACGCCCTGGGTTTCGAGAAGACCGCCGTGACCTGGGTGGTCGCCCCGTTCAACACTGTCATCGCGCCGGGGGAGAAGTCCTTCGACTTCGACCTCAACCAGGTGTCGATCAGCGACGAGCGCAAGAACGCCGTGGACTTCTCCTCGGGCTACTACGACGTGCGCCAGGCGGTCGTGACCTACAAGGGCAGCCCGATCGACGGCAAGACCACGGTCGCCGAGCTCAAGGGCGCCAAGCTCGGCGCCCAGGTGGGCACCACCTCCTACACGGCGGCCA
>JBDSNZ010000006.1:0-3913 GCA_039915055.1 Ornithinibacter sp. | reverse complement strand
GCGGGGATGAGGAGCCGGGCGCTCGTCGTGTTGACCACCGGGTGGAGCACGCTCTTGACCGAGACATAGCGCGCCCCGCTGTCCTGGGCGATCACCAGTCGGTTGTTCTCCCATCCCTGCGGCAGTGAGGAGCGCAGCCAGCCGAAGGCCATGCTGCCCAGGATGAGCACCACTGTGAGCGCGAGCCCACCCGCGACGGCTCTGAGGGGGCGGTGTGGTTCGACCTCGCGCCCGCCGGGGGCACCGCTCACGAATGCCGTGGTGAGGCGGCGCCGGCTGAACGACTGCGCCTCGACAAGGTCCTTCTTGGTCGCCATCGGGCTAGAGGACCCCCACCGTCGCGGCGGCGAAGGGCAGCAGCGCCACGAGGACGATGCCCTCGGACGTGTCCGCGACCCGGCCGAGCCCGACCCTGGTGCGCGGTGCGACCACGGCCAGCCCCACGACGAGGGCCGCCCCCAGGCCGAGCACCACGGCGAGGGTGGGCCGCCAGTCCGGCTGCCACTGGGCCGCCGCGACCGCCGCCACGGCGAGGCCGATGACCCCGGTGGCCATCGCCAGCAGCACGGTGGCTCTGGTGCGGCTGTGCCGGGTGCGCAGGAGGGTGGCGACGTAACCGGCGACAACGAGCAGGGCCCCGGCCAGCCCGGACGCGACCAGGTGAGGGGTGACGAGCAGCGCTGAGAGTCCGGTCGCCAGCGAGACCGCGACCATCACGTCGTGCCCACGCTCGACCTGCGCTCGCACCTCGGCCCGGTCGACCTCCGGCACGTCCGCCGAGATCTCGGCGTCGGTGCGGGGCGCCCGGGCGGACAGCCGGCTGGAGGAGAGTCCCAGCCAGGGGAGGACGTTGCCCACGACGATCGCCAGGACGAACACGACCGCACACGACGTGGTCATCGAGACCCCCACCGGCCCCGCCAGTGCCCCGAGGCCGACCATGACCGCTCCCACCACCGACCCCGCAGCCAGGTCGAGACGGTGTCGACCGACGACGGCGGCCCCGAGGAGGCCGACGAGCGCGACGCCCGCCCCGACATACAGCAGGCCCTCCCCCCAGAGCGGGACGGACGGGCGGACCGCCGACCCGGCGACGGCGGCGAAGCCCAGGGCGGTGCCACCCATGGCGAGGGCCCCCAGCGGTTGACCTCGGGTGTGCAGCACGGCCGCGGTGCCGACGAGGACGAGAGCGACCGCGGCGGAGACCGCGACCACCAGGGCGCCCTCTGCCCTGGTGGTGAAGAGGGCATAGGCCGCGCAGAGGAAGAGGACGACCGCCGCGGCCACCGCGGTGCCGGCGCTGTGCCGCGCCGTCCACGGGGGGAACTGGGTCTCGACGACATCGGCCACGGCCTCGACGACGTCGTCGTAGACGCGGTCCGCTCCCGGGTCCACCTCGTCGAGGGAGAGCACCGCCCCGTCGGTCACGCCCTGCGCCGCGAAGCTGCGGTCGGGGTCGAGCACGGTCCCGGAACCGGATACCAGGCGGAACCCCTTGGTGGCACTGTCAGCGTCCAGGACGCCCAGCTCTCGGGCCAGCTCCGGAACGATCTCGACCACCGGGATGCCGCCCGGGACACCGAGATCCGCACGTCGTGTGCCCGAGGAGACCGACACCCGGACCAGCGAGGACGCAGTGTTGGGACTGCTCACGACGGGCTCCCCTCGGGTGGACGGACAGGGGAGCGGATGCGGCCGACCCCCGGGTGCCGTACGAGCATAGACGGGGGCCCGAGAGGGGAGTTCTCCCCATCGCGTCGCCCATCGGGAGCACGTAGGGTCGTTTCTGCGAGGCCGCGGGAGACCGGACCGAGGTCCGGATCGGCACCACGGTCAGGGGAACACAGACCAGCGCGACGAAGGTCGCACGACGGAAGGAACACCGATGGGTGAACAGTTCAGGGCCGGTGAAGGCGTCGTCAGGAAGAGCGCCGAGATCGTCTCGACCGCTCGCGGAGAGCTCAAGACGCAGATCGACTCGCTGCGCGGCCAGATGGAAGCGGTGAAGGCGCACTGGGAGGGTCAGGGCGCTCGCAGCTTCGACCAGGTGAGCGAGGCCTGGAAGCTCCAGACCCAGGACATCGTCACCGTCCTGGACACCTTCGAGGCCAACCTCACCGGCTCGCAGCGTCAGTACGACGCCGACGACGCGTCCGCATCGGCGAGCCTCACCAAGTACAACAGCATGCTCGGCAACTGAGCAGGAGGGAAGAGATCATGTCCGGAGACGGAATCAAGGTCGGCGGAGCCGGCATCGAGACCCTGGTCGACGAGATGAAGAGCGGCCTCGCCAAGCTCGACAGCCGCTTGGAGACCATGAAGGGCGACCTGAGCCCCTACGTCGCGCAGTGGGACGGGTCGGCGCGTCAGGCCTACTCCACGGCGCAGGCTGACTGGGACAAGCAGATCGAGGAGTGCAAGATGCTGCTCGAGGACGTCCGACAGGCGGTCATCCGCTCCAAGGAGGACTACCTCGCCGGGGAGCTGCGCAACACGAACATGTGGGGCAACTGACCTCAGCACGACCCGACGCCGTGCCGGCACCCCGTGACCCGGGTGCCGGCACGAACGGCGTCACCACCCGTCCGGTACCACGGCCCCACCGCAGGAGAGGATCGACGTGGCATATCCGAGTGAGGACCAACCGGTCCGCTACCCCCCGGTGCTCAGCACCCTGGGCAAGGACCACGAGAGCATCTGGCGTGACACCACGCACACCGAGATCAACCGGATCAAGAACGGGATCACGGACCTCGACACCTTCGGTGACATCCCGGCGGCGAGGGCCTTCGGCAGGGTCTACGTCGCCGCCCGGCGCACCTACGAGGCGACCTTGACCGGCCTCCAGGAGGACCTGGTCGCCGCCGGTGAGGCGCTCGCGAACGCCGGGGCGGAGATGAGCCGGCGCGACGAGGACGCAGGCTCCGCGTTCGTGGCCCTCAACGCCCGGTGGAGCAGTGACGCGGGGTTCAGCAGCAGCCAGCGCCACGACGAGGCGACCCAGACCGAGGAGGTCCGCGACGGGGCGCGTGAGCTCGTCCGGATCGACCAGGAGGCCGCCGACGCCTCCGTCGACACCGGCGACCAGCCCGCGGCTGTCGCCGTCACGACCCCCGACGGCGCGACCGCTCCCGACGTCGCACCGCCCGAGCAGCGCATGGACACCGGGGGCTGAACGAGAATGCACGTGGGCGTGGGGGGACGTGTGGCCGGGACCGCTGTGGCGGTCCTGGCCGGAGGTGCCTTCGGGATGCCCGCGGCGATCGCCGCGCCCGTGCCCACCCAGGCGGTCAGCATCCCATCCGGGCACCCGGCATCCGGCAGCGTTGCCCCGGCACCGGGGGAGTGGTGGTGGACCGCCATGGGCGTCGACGAGCTGCACGCGGCCGGCGGCACCGGTAATGGCATGACCGTCGCCGTCATCGACGGCCCGATCGACCCGACGGTGCCCGAGCTGAGGGGACGCATCGCCTCGACCCGGAGCATGTGCCTGGACCCGGACGAGCTGGAGAGACCGCGGTCGAGGCCCTCTACGGCGGCCGGTGAGGAGGCCGAGCACGCCACGAGCATGGCCTCGCTCATCGCCGGCAGCGGCGCGGGCACCGGTCCGGGGGGCCGCGGCATCCGGGGCATCGCGCCGCAGGCCACGATCCGGCACTACGCCGCGATGTTCGAGGACGCCGGGACCAGCACCGGCCGAAGCTGCGGGATCACGTTCCCGGACAGCAACGACGTGGAGGAGGGCATCGCAGCGGCGATCGAGGCAGCCGCCCGTGACGATGCCGACGTGATCAGCGTCAGCCTCGTGAGCGGCTACTCCGAGAAGATCGTCGATGCCCTGCTGACCGCCTACCGCGAGGGTGCAGTCGTGGCTGGCCGTGCACCTCGTCTACATCACCGGTTTCAAGAGCCG
>JBDSNZ010000275.1:0-3731 GCA_039915055.1 Ornithinibacter sp. | reverse complement strand
TGGCGCTGTCCGCAGCCGCCATCGCGCTCGCCGACCGGCGCGACCTCGGCAGTGCGCTGCACCGCCCGGGGCCCGGGCCTGCTCGCGCCTCGAGACTTCTCCGGCACCCGGTGGGCCTCGCGGCCTACGTGCACCGCTCCTCCTTCGTGGGGTGGCTCGTGGGGTCGGTCGTGCTCGGCGCCACCATGGGGCTGCTCGCGCAGCAGGCGGTGGACGCGCTCCTGGGCAACCCCGCACTGAGCGACCTGGTCACCACCGGCGGGGGCGACCCGGTCGACGGGTTCCTCGCAGTCACCCAGCTCTACCTCGCGGTGATCGCCTGCGGTTACGTCGTGCAGTCCTTCGGGTCATTGCGCGCCGAGGAGACCGGCGGGCGGCTCGAACCGCAGCTCGCCGGGGTGGTGCCCAGGTGGCGCTGGCTGGGTGCGCACGTCGTGGTCGTGCTCGGGGGGCTCGTCCTCATCATCGTGGCGTCCGCCCTGGTCTTCGGGCTGACCACCTCCTGGTCCACGGGCGACTCCGGCTACGTCGCGAGCCTCCTGGCGGCCGGGCTGGCGTTCCTCCCGGCCGAGCTCGTCATCTCGGGCATCGCGCTTGCCCTGTTCGGGTTGCTGCCCCGGGCGTATGCCGTGGCGTGGGCAGCGTTCGGCGCAACGGCATTCATCGCCTTCCTGGGTGCCGGGTTGCAGATGCCCGGCTGGATGCTCGACCTTGCACCCACCACCCACGTGGGCACCCCACCCCAGGGAGCGCTCGATGCCACGGCCCTGGTCGTGCTCAGCCTCCTCGCCGCGGTGCTCGTTGTCGTGGCCTTCGCGGGCTTCCGACGCCGGTTGGTCCCGCAGGGTTGAGCCGGTGTCCCACCTCGCCTCGGCCGGGGCTCACGACGCGCGCGGCGTGCGGACTCCGCCGTTCGGCCACAATCGCTCAGAGACGTCCACTTGAGCCGACGGGCGGTGCTACGTTGCCGTTGACGCAGGGGTGCGCCGCGATTGTCGTGAGCCTGCGCACGTCGAACCCATCCGTCGCCGCCGTGACCCGGCCGACGTCCTGAAAGGTTGGTGCTCATGCGCCGTCGTCTTCTCTCCTCCACCGTTGGGGTCCTGGGCGCTGCCGCCCTGATCGCCGGTCCGATCGTGCTCGCCGCGCCGGCGTCAGCCGCTCCGATCGCCACAGCCGTCATCACCCCCGATGAGTCACTTCCGTTCGACCCAGCCCTGAACCACCCCGACTGGTGGGAGCAGTGGCTCTCAGATAACGACGACATCGACGCGACCTGCATCAAGGTGGAGCCGGTCGCCAAGCCGTACACCATCCCCTCGATCAGCGACGTGTTCGAGGTTTCGGAGTCGGACAACGCCGAATACGTCCTGGCGGTCGTCAAGGGCGGCGCAGGTCAGGACCCCGACAAGGATGCCAACCAGATCTACCGGTATCCCGCGGCTGGTGACCAGCTGGCTCACCCCTACTACGGCAACTCGCACGTGATCCTCTGCATCGCTGACACCGAGACCGAGACCGAGACCCCGCCGGCGAGTTCGCCCCCAGTGACCTCACCTCCGGTGACCTCGCCCCCGGTGAGCTCGCCCCCGGCCACTGGTCCGGTCGTGGAGACCGACCGTCCCTCGAGCGGTCCGGGCGCCAACCTCGGGATGCTCGCCGCGATCAGCCTCGCCGTCGCAGCTGCCGGCTTCGCGATCTTCGGCCGCCGCCGTGAGGGCACCCACCGCTGATGCCGCGCCGTCCGCTCATCGCGGTCGGCTTGGTCCTGACCGTCCTCGGCGCCGTGCTGCTCACCTGGGTGATGCAGCGCGGCGCCGAGCCGGTGCGGGCGGCGGCCTCGGTGTCGGCTGCCTCCACTCAGTCCCCTGCACCGGAGGCGTCGGCGTCGGCACGGCCAAGCAGTGCCACTCCGACGACCAGCCTGACGCCGACTACCGCGCCGAGCCTCGCTGCGAGCCCGCAGCAGAGCACGTCGCCCGACCCCTCGCCGAAGCCAGCCCGCGACCCAGGGCCCGTGTTGCGCATCGCCTCGGTGGGTATCGAGGCGCCCATGGCAGGGCGAGGGTTGAGCAGTGACGGCACCATCAACCCCCGGCCCGGCACGGTCATGTGGTTCACGGGCTACAACCGGGTGCGACCAGGGGCCGTCGGGACGTCGGTGATTGCCGCGCACGTCTCGGTCGGCGGAAAGCCGGACGAATTCGCAGACCTGTCGGGTGTCGCAGTCGGCGACGTCGTCGAGGTTCTGGAGGACGGCTCCGCGACCGAGCGCTATCGGGTCACCGGGGCCAGGGCAATCAACAAAACCGACGTCACCACGGACCAGACCGTCTGGGGGCCGAACACCTCGACCAGGCGGCTGGCCATCATCACCTGTGACGACGCCTTCGGCTTCCGGGGCGATGGGCACCGCAAGGCAAACTTCGTCGTCATCGCCGAGCGCGTCTGACCGTGTCGTCCTTGGACGCATCGCCGGAATGCTGCGTGGCCTTCGCGGGCTTCCGACGCCGGCTGGTCCCGCAGGGCTGACGCGCGACAGGAACGAGCCCGGCCCCTAGGGTCCTCCTGTGCGCATCGTCAGCCTGCTGCCCTCCGCCACGGAGATCCTCTTCGCCCTCGGTGCCGGCGAGGAGGTGGTCGGGGTGACCTTCGAGTGCGACACCCCCGCCGAGGCCCGCACCCGCCGCATCGTCTCGAGGACCACCCTCCCCGAGGGGCTCTCACCGCGTGAGATCGACGCCGCCGTCACCGCCGCGGCCGCCCGGGGCGAGGACCTCTACCGCTTGGATGCCGGGGCGCTGGCCGACCTGGACGCGGACGTCGTCGTGACCCAGGACCTCTGTGCCGTGTGTGCGATCGACGTGGGTGTCGTCAGCGAGGCGCTGACGCACCTGGGCTGCACGGCGGAAGTGGTCACCATCGACCCGCACACCCTCGACGAGGTGTTCGCCTCCATCATCACGCTCGGCAGGGTCACCGGGCGCGAACAGGCCGCAGACGCGCTCGTCGCATCGCTAGAGGAGCGGCTCATCGCCGTGCGGTCCAGGGTCGCTGATCGCGAGCGGCCCCGGGTGGTGGTGCTCGAGTGGGCCGACCCGCCCTTCGCTCCCGGCCACTGGATACCCGAGATGGTGCGTGCCGCCGGCGGGGAACCCGTGCTGGGAACTGCTGGCGAGAAGTCGGTGCGCACCACCTGGGATGCCGTGCGCGTGGTGCTGCCTGATGTCATCGTCTGCGCTCCGTGCGGCTACGACCGAGCCGGGGCGCAGCAGCAGGCCGATGGGCTCATCGAGGCGGGTGTGCTGCCGGCGGGCGTGCCGGTGCACGCCGTCGATGCGAATGCCGCGTGGGCCAGACCCGGCCCGCGTCTGGTCGACGGCATCGAGGAGCTCGCGGGTTTGCTGCACCCCGGGCTCGCTGAGTGCGCAGGAGTGGCCCCCCGCAGCTGTGAGGTTCCTGGGTCTTCTCGGGATCCACTCGACAACTGCTGACTCATGGCTACCGTGGGGGGTATGAAC
Organism: Ornithinibacter sp.; assembly: GCA_039915055.1. GTDB lineage: Bacteria > Actinomycetota > Actinomycetes > Actinomycetales > Dermatophilaceae > Fodinibacter. Next base: position 210 of record JBDSNZ010000275.1, on the reverse strand, counting down.
GCACAGCAGCAACCATGAACCCACAGCAGCGGCTCTGGGTCCTCTTCGGCGGCCTGTCCGTGGTGTGCCTGCTGCTGCTCGGGTCGATCAGCCTGCCGAACGGAGTGACGTCTCCGATCCTCACGCTGATCGTGCTGGTCGCCGCTGGCATCGCGATCCACCACGACCGTCAGGGCCGCCAGCACCACTGAGTCCGGGTGCCCAGCGGTC
>JBDSNZ010000270.1:0-2967 GCA_039915055.1 Ornithinibacter sp. | reverse complement strand
CAGGGTGCTCGAGCCACCGGTGCTCGGCGAGATCGACGCTTCCTTGGACGCGAAGAGGACACCAGCGATCGCAGCCAGGGTGGCGCCGATGATGAAGCAGGTGACCCGGATCCGGGCGACGTTGATCCCGGCGCGGCGGGCGGCCTCGGCGTTGCCGCCGACGGCGTAGACGTGGCGACCGAAGGCCGTCCGGGCCAGGACGAAGGTGAGCACGATGAGCAACACGGCGATGACCGGGACGATGATCGGCACGCCCCTGATCGAGATGATCGCGGGCCGCAGGCTGCGCTCACCGTTGAGCAGCGCCGTGGCGACGATGGCCGGCACGCCCAGGGCTGCGAGCTTGAGCAACCACACGGCGTTCGAGGGGACCGGGAGTCCGCGGGCGATACGGGCGCGGCGCGCGAGGAAGGTCTGCGCGCCATACCCCCCGACGATGAGGATGGCCAGGGCCCAGCCGGCCCAGATCGGGAGGTTGCCGTTCTCGATCTTCAGGATCGTCTCGTTGCGGATCGGGATCGTGCCGCCGTCACCGATGATGAGCAACATCGCGCCCTGCAGGGCGAGGAAGAACGACAGCGTGACGACGAAGCTCGGAATGCGCAGCCGCGCGACGAGCAGGCCCATCACGGTGCCGACCAGCATGCCTGTGACGATGCAGGCCAGGACCGCCAGCGGCCACGCCCAGCCCTTCTGGGTGAGCGTGACACCCATGACCGCCCCACTGGTGCCCGCTGTGTAACCGGCGGCGAGGTCGATCTCGCCGAGCAGCAGCACGAAGACCAGGCCCATGGCGATGACCATGACCATGGCCGACTGCTGGAGCAGGTTGGCGAGGTTGAAGACCGTGAAGAAGACGTCACCCTTCAGCGCCGTGAACAGGACGACGAGGGCGACCAGGCCCAGGATCGCCGGGAGGGAGCCGAGCTGGCCGCCGCGAAGTTGCGCCACGTAGTCGGTCCAGGCCTTGGAGAGTCCGGGGCCAGCGGGAGCGACCGTGGGTGGGTCGACCTGGGTCGTCGTGTCAGTGCTCACGCGCGGGTCTCCTTCGGTGCGTCGTCCGTGCCGGTGGTCGTGTGACCGGTGGCCTTGCCTGCTGTGATGTACTCCACGACCTGGCCCTGGGTGACCTCGCCGGGCCGCACCTGGGCGGCCATGGTTCCGAGATAGAGGCAGGCGATGCGGTCGGCGACCTGGAAGACGTCGATGAGGTTGTGCGAGATGAGCAGCACCCCCAGGCCGTTGTCGGCGAGCCGGCGCACGAGGCTGAGCACCTGCGCCGTCTGTGCGACACCCAGGGCGGCCGTGGGTTCGTCGAGGATGACGAGCTTGCTGTTCCAGAGCACGGCCTTGGCGATGGCGACCGTCTGGCGCTGGCCCCCGGAGAGGCTGGCGACGTTCTGGCGCACCGACTTCAGGGTGCGCACCGAGAGGCCTGCGAGCGTCGTTGCGGCTCGGTCCTCCATCGTCGTCTCGTCCAGGGTGATGCCCTTCTTGAGCTCGCGGCCCAGGAACATGTTGTGGACCACGTCGAGGTTGTCGCAGAGTGCGAGGTCCTGGTAGACCACCTCGATGCCGAGGGCGCTGGCGTCCTTGGGGCTGTGCAGGTTCACCACGTCTCCCTCGAACCGGACCTCACCGGAGTCGAAGGGGTAGATGCCGGCGACGCCCTTGATCAGGGTGCTCTTGCCCGCGCCGTTGTCACCGACGAGCGCGGTGACCTCGCCGGCGTGGACCTCGAGGTCGACACCGTGCAGCACCTGCACCGCGCCGAAGCTCTTGTTGATCCCCGTGAGGGACAGAAGTGGTGCGCCGCCCGTGGCGGCGCTCTGGTGTTGTGCTGCGGTGGTGGTCATCGGTTCTCCGTCACGTCGTGCGAGCAGCGGTGGCTGCCGGCCCGAGGGCTGGCAGCCACCGCTGGTGGTCGGTCACCCGCGAGGGCTCACTTGACTCCGTACTTCTCGCAGGCCGTCTTCAGGTCGGCCGTCGTGCAGAGCTTGGCCGCGGTGGTGAAGCCGTCCGCGACGACGTCCTTGACGGTCTCTGCGTAGATCCCGACGGGCTCCAGGAGCACCGAGGGGACGTCCTTGCCCGTGACGCTGTCAGGGGTGGTGCCGGTCGCGAGGGCGTCCGCCGCAGCCTTGTCACCCTTGATCAGCGCGATCGCGAGGTCGGAGGCCGCTTGTGCCTCCTTCTTCACGGCCTTGTAGACGCTCATGCACTGGGTGCCGAGCAGCACTCGCTGCAGGCCCTCGTCGGTGGCGTCCTGGCCGGTGACGGGGACCTTGCCGGCGAGCCCGTTCTTGGCGAGGACCGAGATGACCGCACCGGCGAGACCGTCGTTGGCTGCCGCGACACCCTGGATCTTGGCGCCGTTGGCGGCGAAGATCTGCTCGAAGACCCGGCCGGCCTCGGTGTTGTCCCAGTCCTTGACCGCCTGGTCGGCGATGATCGTGTAGCCCTTGTCCTTGATGACCTTCTCGTAGCCCTGCTTGAAGAGCGTGGCGTTGTTGTCGGTCGGGGAGCCGTTGAGGAGCACGACGTTCGCCGTGGTCTTCTTCGCGTCGTCGAGGCACTTCACCAGGCCTTCGCCGATCTTGGTGCCCACCGCGACGTTGTCGAACGACACGTAGTAGTTCGACCCACCGCCGAGGGTGAGGCGGTCGTAGTCGATGACCGCGACGCCCTGGGCCGCCGCCTTCTTGGCCACGACCGCGCCGGTGTCGCTGTCGAGGTTGACGATCATCAGCACCGTCACGCCACCGGCCAGCATGCTGTCGGCGATGGTCTGGAACTTCGCCTTGTCACCGTTGGCGTTCTGGATGTCGTAGTCGACTCCGGCTGTCTTGAAGGCCTCCTCGAGGAACGGCCGGTCAGCGGTCTCCCAGCGTGCCGAGGACGCCGTGTCGGGGAGGATGACGCCGACCTTGCCCTTGGCGGCTGCCGAGGTGGCGGACGTGGAGTCGC
>JBDSNZ010000257.1:0-6767 GCA_039915055.1 Ornithinibacter sp. | reverse complement strand
TCGCCGGTGTCGGGGGTCTCGCACGCCGAGCCCTTGGACTTCAGGTGGTTGACGTCGGTGATGAAGACCCCGCCGGTCGCGTTGACCTTCCACGCCTGGGCGAGCGACGGACGGTTCTTCGGCGACGTGTCGCCGCCGTTGACGAACTCGACGCTGTTGAGCGCGGCCGTATCGCCCACCGGCGTCACTGCATCCAGGCGGTAGATGGCGCCGACCTTGATGGCGTCCGAGCCCATCGCGTCGACCTGCTCGGTGCGGGCGTCCACGTCGAGGACGGCGAAGGTGCCGGCCCCGGCCTCGGCGTTGAGCGCGTCGACGAGATACTGCAGCGCGCTGTCCGGGCCGTAGCCGTCGTTCTCGACCTCGTTGACGCCGTAGACGTCGGCGTCGAGCGCGAGTATCGCCGCGACGGTCTTGGCCGTCTGACGCTTGAGCTCGAGCGCGGTGTTCGCGCCGCGGCAGTCCATCGGGGGACCGTTCACGCCGCCGGTGCAGTTGTTGCCCGTCGTGTCGAGGGTGTTGAAGTAGTTGAGCAGGTTCATCCCGACGACCTGGACGTCGCCGCCGACGTCCTCGGGGGACGTGGGCCGTGGGTTGTTCGCCTCGAAGGTGATTCCGGCACCGTCCGCAGTGAGGGGGCGCAGCCGCCAGTTGTTGGGGCTGGCGCGGTCGCCACCCCACGTGTACGTGAGGACGCCGGTCGCGCCGGTGACCGTGTCGCCGCCGCGCAGGGTGTTCTCCGCGGTGAGCGGGTCGCCGCCGCGGCCCCAGATGATCGGGTCCGGGTTCTGAGCCTGCGTCGTGTCGTCGATGATGACCCGGTTGAGGTCGTTCTGGGCCTGGAGCGCGTTGGCCTCGGGCCCGGGGGCGACGACGTTCGTCGGCTGCTGGAGCCGGCCGCCGGATGAGACGGTGACCTGGCCGAAGCGGCCGAGCTGGAAGTGCTCGGTGACCGAGAGCTCCTGCGGCATCCGCACGAACATGCCCTCGTAGCGCTCGAAGGCCGTGGCCGTGGCCATGGGCAAGGTCACGTCGGTCGGGGTGACCGTGCCGGTCCCACAGGTGAAGATCTTCTCCGAGCTCACCGACACCTGGGTCTGGCCCTGGTTCTCGCCGACCCTTCCGACCACCGTGACGACGTCTCCGAGCTCGACGAGGTCCTGGTTCCCGCCGTTGAAGACGAAGATCCCGTCGGAGGTCGCGAGGTCGCCGTCACCCTTGGGGTCCTGCAGGTAGAAGCCGCGCAGCGCCGGTTGGGGTCCTTCGTAGTCTCCGACGACGACGCCACGGGTGGTGACAGTCTGACCGCTCATCGACGTGGCAGCGCCCGAACCCTGGATCGCGGGAATCGGCGTGATGTCGGCGCTGCAGAAGTCGAGGACCCCGAACGTGCTGGTGACGTCCGTTGCCATCGTGTCAGGCGGGTCGATGGTGTCCGCGTCGGAGACCTTGGATGCCGTGACGGTGAGCGTGCAGTCCTCACCGGCTGCGAGGGGCGCTCCAGGGGTGAGGACGTACGTCTGAGGCCCTCCGGAGACGACCGCGGAGACGGGGCCGCTCGCGCACTGGAGGGTCAGCGCGCCTTCAGCCAGGGTGACGTCCTCGCTGAAGGTCACCGTCGGCGTGACACCGATGTCGGCGTCGGTGCCCTCGGCCGGGGTGATGCTCGTGACGGTGGGGGCGGCATCTTGGACGGGGCCGCCGCCGCAGGTCGCGGTGTGGCTGCCGAGCCCGTCGAAGTCGTCCTTGGGAAAGCCGTCCCACTGCACCGCCGGGTCGAAGGCGTCGGAGCCGTTCAGGTCGCCCGCGCAGACGGACTCCAACCGGCGCAGCGTGCGATCCACCGTGCTCACTGCGCCACTCACCCACGCGGCGCCCGGGTCGACCCCGATCTGCCCGAAGGCGTCGATGATCGTCGACCCCTTGCGAAGCGCGATCGCGTCGTCGCCGTTCCAGAGTCCGGAGCCACTGGTCAGGTCAGCAACGGCGAGGATCGCAGGGTCGGCCGCGGCCTGGGCGAACACGAACACGTCGCCAGCGGCCAGCGAGCCCGTGAGGTCGACCGTCGTTCCCGCCATCAGCGACCCGTTGGAGTAGACCTGCACGTTGTAGCCGCCAGCCGAGAGGTCGACCGCAGCACCCGTGCCGTTGTAGATCTCCAGGGCCTTGTTGTTGCTCGAACCCTCGATGTACTCGGAGATGAACAGGTCGCTCGCGGCGGCCGATGCAGGCGCCGATGAGATAGCGACGGGAGTGACGACGGCCAGCGCGGCGACGGCGACCCTCGCGACCAGTCTGCGGAAGGGCGATCCGGGCATGTGTCCTCCAAGGTCCAGCGGGGAGCGGCCACCCTGTCCGTGACCACTCGACCCGCACGAGTTCGGGGAACGTAGCACGCTGATCCGGGCCCCGCGCGGCGAGGAAAGGGCGCATTCCAACCCCATGGCGAAGTGCCCGCCGGGCACCCGCTGCTTCGGCAGAACCTGCCGTGGACCAGCGCGCTGCGACTGCGGGCAGGGTGTGTGGCGCCCATGGGCACCTGCGTGGGACCCGGCATCCTCAGGTCAGGCGCAAGTCGGCCACAAGCGCGACGGGTGATCCTCGGTGGACCGGCCTGCGCCACCCGTGAAGGGACGCGGCCGGACCCACGACCGATACGACCGACACGACCGACACGACCGACACGACAGATGAGCACGCACCCCCTCGATCGCCCGATCGAGCGCCACGACCCCTCCGGCACCCTCGACCGACCCACTCCGATGTCTCTTCCCGGGCGGGCGGCGGCATCACCTGGCCCCGTCGACATGACGATGATGTACGTGATGCACCACGGCTTCCGCCGTGACCTCACCGCCTTCGCCGAGGCAGCCTCGGCAACGCCCGCCGACGCGCGCACCACGTGGCAGGCCATGGCCCGCCGCTGGGAGCTGTTCGCCGAGATCCTGCACGGCCACCACGCCGTCTCCACGCCCTCGTGGCCACACCGTCTCGACGATGGTGTCCACCGGCACCGGCCTCCCGCGCCACAACGCGAGCAAGGCCACGAGTGCGCGCTGCTTCGGCGGACCGAGGTCGACCGGGACCCCGCCCAGCTCGACCTCGACCGGACCGAGGACGCTCACGTACATGCGCCGACGATAGGGGTTTCGCGTCGACGCGCGGGAACATCCGGGCCGCTCGCGTCCTTGGCCCCAGGGAAGCAGGCGCGCCGCGCACGACCGACAAGGCGGTGCGGCGCACCCCGACAGGAATGGAGCCAGCAGCCATGAAGACCCGTGCACTCGGAGACCTCCAGGTCAGCGCGATCGGGCTCGGCGGCATGCCGATGTCCATCGAAGGACGGCCGGACGAGGCCCGCTCGATCTCCACCATCCACACGGCACTGGATGCCGGTGTCACCCTCATCGACACCGCTGACGCCTACCACCGTGATGCCGACGAGGTCGGTCACAACGAGGAGCTCATCGGCCGCGCCCTGGCGAGCTGGAGTGGTGACTCCTCTCGCGTGCTCGTGGCGACCAAGGGCGGCCACCTGCGCCCCGGCGACGGCTCGTGGACCCTGAACGGCGACCCGGCACACCTCAAGGAGGCCGCGAAGGCGTCGGCGAAGCGCCTGGGCGTCGACGCGATCGGGCTCTACCAGTTCCACCGCCCCGACCCCAAGGTCCCGTACGCCGAGTCGGTCGGGGCGCTCGCCGACCTGCTCGACGAGGGCGTCATCGCGCGCGCCGGCATCTCCAACGCCACCGTCGCCCAGATCGACGAGGCCAACGAGGTGCTCGGCGGGCGCTTGGCGTCGGTGCAGAACCAGTTCTCCCCGAAGTTCCGCTCCAGCCGTGAAGAGCTCGACCACAGCGCCGCCCTCGGTGTCGCGTTCCTGCCGTGGAGCCCGCTCGGTGGCATCTCCAAGGCGAGTGAGCTCGGCTCGAACCACGCCGCGTTCGAGACCGTCGCCACGGCCCACGGAGTCAGCCCGCAGCAGGTCGCCCTCGCCTGGGAGCTCGCCCTGGCCGACGTGGTCATCCCGATCCCGGGGTCCTCACGACCCACCTCCATCGCGGACTCGGTGCGCGCTGCGGAGCTCGTCCTCAGCTCCAAGGAGATGGTGCTCCTGGAGAACGACGGCTGATCCGCGGAACCGGATCCCGGCCGGTCAGGACAGCAGGGTTCGACCCCAGGTGTCGGCGAGCCATTGTTCGTAGACGTCGGGATGCCAGTGCCGCTGCTGCACCAGGAGCTGGTACAGCTCGGTGGAGCCGGTCGCCCAGATGATCTCGGCGGCCTGGTCAGTCGGCACCCGGAGCGGGTGCACGGCCGCCAGGTCGGCGGCGAGCCTGAGCATGTTCGTGGCCCTCCGCTCCGCGATCTCCAGCCACAACGCCGCGAGTTCCTCGTCGGCGCCCGCGGCTTGCTGGAGCACGGTCAACAACGGCGCGAGGCGGGCCTGGATGCGGCAGAGGGCCCGCGCGTAGACCAGCAGCTTTCCTTCGGCCGTGCCCTCGGCCTGCACAGCCCGGACGTAGTCCCGCTGGTCGGCGACGACCGCCTGGTCCTCCCCCGAGATCGCCCCCTCGACCAACAGCCTGAACAGGGCTGTTTTGCGCCCCACCAGCGTGTAGACGGTGTCGAGGGCGACCCCGGCCCGTCCGGCGATCCCCGACATGGTCGTCCCGACGTAGCCTCGTTCGACGAACTCTGCAGAGGCCGCCTCGAGGATCCGTCGACGCCGAGCCCGTGACGACACCGACCTCCTCGTCGAGTCGTAGCTCTTCCTCTTGACGGTCTCGCCCACCGCGTCTAACCTCAATTCATCCGAAGTAACTTCGGACCAAAACTAGCATCTGGGAGACGCGATGTACACATGGGTTCAGGACGTGCCGATCGACCGCGCGACGTACGGCGCGATCATCGGATCCCTCGGCGACAAGATCCCCCAGGGCCTCCTGCTGCACCTGGCGCTCGAGCAGGAGGGCGGCACGCTGCGATACGTCGACATCTGGGACGACAAGGAGTCGTGCGAGAAGTTCACCGACGAGCGGCTCCACCCCGCAGTCGGCCCTGCCCTGCGAGCCTCCGGGATCCAGGTCGAGGTCGAGCCACCTCGCGTCGAGGCGGGACTGGTCCACATGTGGGGCACCGCGCTCAAGAAGTCGGTCACCGCCTGACGCCCCGGCCCACGTGCCCGACCCGCAGGAGCAGGACCGGGTCAGGAGCACCGAGATCGACGGAGCGTGCCCCGCGAGCTCGTGATGGCGCCTGAACGCGTCACCCCAGCGAAGGTGGGCGGAACCGACCCTCCGGTAGGCGAGGATGGGGCTCGATGACCCTCACCGACCGGCTCGCCGCAGCCTCCGCCACCGGCGCGGACGCGGCATTCGACGTCTTCCTCGACTGGGCCGGCGACCAGGGGTTCGCCCTGTATGCCGCACAGGAGGAGGCGGTGCTCGCCCTCGCTGGTGGGGCGCACGTCGTGCTCGCGACTCCCACCGGCTCGGGCAAGTCCCTCGTGGCCGTCGCAGCCCACGCCCAGGCCGTGGCTCAGCGGCGCCCCACCTGGTACACCGCGCCGATCAAGGCACTGGTCAGCGAGAAGTTCTTCGCCCTCGTCGAGATCTTCGGCGCCGAGAAGGTGGGCATGCTCACCGGCGACGCCGCCGTCAACGCTGATGCCCCGATCATCTGCGCGACCGCCGAGGTGCTCGCCAACCATGCACTGCGAGAAAGGGATGCCGCCGACATCGGGCTCGTCGTGATGGACGAGTTCCACTACTACGCAGAGCCCGACCGCGGTTGGGCGTGGCAGGTGCCGCTGCTCCTGCTGCCCGACACCCAGTTCCTGCTCATGTCGGCGACGCTCGGTGACACCACGGCTTTCGAGAAGGACCTTGCGAGACGGACCGGTCGCGAGACCGTCGCCATCACCGGGGCGGAGCGGCCGGTGCCGTTGGAGTTCGAGTGGGTGCTCCTGCCCGTGCACGACACCCTCGAGCTGTTGCTGCGCGATGACCGCGCGCCCGTCTACGTCGTGTCGTTCACCCAGGCAGCCGCGGTGGAGCAGGCGCAGGCGCTGATGTCGGTCGACGTCATCTCCTCCGAACGCAAGAAGGCGATCAAGGAGGCCGTCGGGGGGTTCCGCTTCAGCCCGGGCTTCGGCGTGGCGTTGCGACGCCTGGTGCTGCACGGCATCGGGGTGCACCACGCGGGGATGCTGCCGAAGTATCGGCGACTCGTCGAGACCCTCGCCCAGCGTGGGCTCCTCGCGGTCATCTGCGGCACCGACACCCTCGGCGTGGGCATCAACGTCCCGATCCGCACGGTGCTGCTCACCTCGCTGACGAAGTACGACGGGCGCCGCGAGCGGATCCTGCGGGCGAGGGAGTTCCACCAGATCTCGGGAAGGGCGGGGAGGGCCGGCTTCGACACGATGGGCTACGTCGTCGTGCAGGCTCCCGAGCACGTCATCGAGAACGCCAAGGCCATGGCGCGAGCGGGGGGTGACCCCAAGAAGGAGCGGCGGATCAGCCGCAAGCGCCCGCCCGACGGGGTGCTGACCTACGCCGAGTCGACCTACGACAAGCTCGTGGCCGCGAGCCCCGAGCCGCTGGTGTCGAAGATGAAGGTCGACCACGCGATGGTCCTCAACGTGCTCGACCAGTGGGAGGGGCAGCAGGCCGCGCTGCGCACCCTGCTGCTGGACAACCACGAGGAGCCGGCACGCCGCGAGGCGCTCGTCGAGCGGGCGGTGCAGGTGATGGGGTCGCTGC
>JBDSNZ010000215.1:0-3359 GCA_039915055.1 Ornithinibacter sp. | reverse complement strand
GTTGACGAGCGCCACCACCGGGGTCCGCGACGCGAGGAGGGCACGCACGAGGTCCGCCCCGGCATACAGCGTGCCGCCCACCGCCCCGTCAGCCGACAGCGGTGCGCCGGAGCAGAACCCGCGCCCGGCGCCGGTCAAGGCGATGACGCGCACCTCGGGATCGTCATCGAAAGCGCGTACGGCCGCCGACACCGCCTCGCACATCTGCGGGTCCACGGCATTGAGCCGCTCGGGCGCGTTGAGGGTGATCCGCCCGATCGGGCCGGCGGTCTCGACGATCACGGTGCTGGGGGTCTCCATCGGCCCATCCAACCGCAAAGCTCAGGCCTGGGCGACGGCGCCGGACTCCAGCAGGGCCTCGACCTCCTCGGCCGTGAAGCCGTGGGAGAGCAGGTATGCCGTGGTGTCGGCTCCCACGGGCCGTTCGGGACCGGGGTCGCCGGCCGGAGTGGCCGACAGGCGCGGCCCGGTGCGCGGCACCGGGTGGCCGTCGAGCGTCGCGAAGGTGCCCCGCGCCACGAGATGTGGGTGGAGGGGGGCCTCGGTGAGGGTGAGCACAGGTGCCACACAGGCATCGGTGCCTTCGAACACGCTCGCCCACTCATCGCGGGTGCGGGAGGCGAAGGCGGCCGCGAATGCCGTGCGTTGCGCCTGCCAGGTGGAGCGGTCGTACTGCTCGCCGTCGATCTCGGTCCCGAGGCCTTTGAGGAAGGCCGCGTAGAACGCCGGCTCCAGGGCACCGACCGCGACGAACTTCCCGTCGGCACACTGGTACACGTCATAGAAGGGGGCACCCCCATCGAGCAGGTTGGCGGCACGGTGGTCACTCCAGGCCCCGGCGCCGAGCAGCCCGTGGACGATGGTGAGCAGTGATGCCGCACCATCGACCATCGCCGCATCGACGACCTGGCCCGCGCCCGTCCGTCCCCGCGCGAGAAGGGCCGAGAGGATGCCGACGAGCAGATACATCGACCCGCCACCGAAGTCGCCGAGCACCGGGGGCGGCACGACCGGGCGTTCCGCGGGGCCGACCGCGTGCAGCGAGCCCGACACCGCGGCATACGTGAGGTCGTGCCCCGCCGTGCCGGCCAGCGGCCCGTCCTGCCCCCACCCGGTCATCCGGGCGTGCACCAGGCGGGGATTGCGGGCGAGGCAGTCCTCCGGCCCGAGACCGAGCCGCTCGGCGACACCGGGGCGCCAGCCCTCGAGCAGCACGTCGGCGCCATCGACGAGCCGTTGCACGGTCGCGAGCCCGTCCGGGTGCTTGAGGTCCACCGCGATGTTGGGCCGGGAGCGTCGCAGGCCGCCGATGGACGCCAACGGGTTCGACTCCCCCACCCGGTCGACCCGTACGACATCGGCCCCCATCTCGGCGAGGAGGAGCGCCGCATACGGCACCGGGCCGATGCCGCCGAGCTCGACCACGCGGATGCCGGCCAGTGCACCGGTCACGTCGCCACACCTCGCACCGCGAGGAGCGGTGGGCGGTCACCCCGGATGGTGGCGACCATGTCGATGACCCGCCTCGTGGCGCGCACGTCGTGGGCCCGGAAGACGCTGGCACCCAGCCACGCCGCGACCGCGGTGGCGGCGAGGGTGCCCTCGAGACGGTCGTCCGCGGGGAGGTCGAGCGTCTCGCCGATGAAGTCCTTGCGCGAAAGCGCCTGCAGCACAGGGAAGCCCAGCGCCACGATGGCTTCGGTGTGGCGCAGTGCCATGAGTGAGTGGGCGCTGGTCTTGCCGAAGTCGAGAGTGGGGTCGACGAGGATGCGATCAGCGGGGATGCCGGCCGCGAGCGCCCGCTCGGCGCCCTCGCGAAGGGTGCGCAGCACGTCACCGACGACGCCCGTCGGCTCGGGTGGATAGGTGACGCCGACCGGGTCGGTGCGCGGTGGCAGGCCACCGGTGTGGGAGATGACGTATCCCGCACCGACCTCGGCCGCCACGTGCACCAGGTCGGGCTCGTGACCTGCCCAGGTGTCGTTGACGAGGTCGATGCCCGCCTCCGCCGCCGCGATGCGCGCCACCTCGGGGCGCCAGGTGTCGAGGCTGAGGACGAGGTCCGGGTGCGCCTCGCGAGCACGCACCAGGAAGGGAACGACGCGGTCGATCTCCTGCGCGATCGTGACGACGTCACCCTCCTGGCCGGCTCGCACTCCGCCCACGTCAACGATGTCGGCACCGAGGGTCACAGCCTCCTCGAGCGCCGCGACGGCCGAGTCGAGGTCGTCGTGGCGGTTGCCGGACCAGAACGAGTCGGGGGTGCGGTTGACGATGGCCATGACGGCGGGGGTGGCCGCGTCGAACGTGCGGCCCCGCAGGTGCAACGCGGCCGGAGCCGCAGGAACCAGTTCCCCGAGTGACCTTTTGGTCGATCCGGGAACGGGCCCTTCGTGTGCAGAAAGTGACCTATTGGTCGATCCGGGAACGGGCCCTTCGCCTGCAGAAAGTGACCTTTTGGTCGATTTCTGCACGGGGCGCGGGTTCGGTTCGTGAGGGCTCACCGGGGCGCGGGCTCGAGCTCGCGCAGGCCGGGAAGCACCTGCTCGGTGAAGGTGGCGAGGAAGCGCTCCTGGTCGTGACCGGGGCCGTGCACCACCAGGTGGTCGAATCCGAGGTCGGTGTAGACCCGCAACGCCTCGATCACCTCCTCGGGCTCGGAGGCGACGACCCAGCGCTTCGCGACCTGGTCGATGGGGAGCTCGTCTGCTGCCCTCTCCATCTCCGCGGGGCTGTGGATCGAGTGCTTCTGTTCCGGGGTGAGCGAGAGCGGGGCCCAGAACCGGGTGTTCTCCAGCGCCCGCTCGGGGTCGGGGTCCCAGGAGACCTTGACCTCGATCATCCGGTCGATGGAGTCGTGCGCTCGCTCCGCCTTGTCGAGGCCCTCGTCGACAGCAGGCACGAGCTTGTCGGCGTAGAGCTCCCGACCCTTGCCCGAGGTGCAGATGAACCCGTCAGCCACACGACCGGCATACCGGGCCACCATCGGCCCACCCGCTGCCACGTAGACCGGCACCGGGGTGTCCGGGCGGTCGTAGATGGCCGCGTCCCGGGTGGAGTACCACTCCCCCTCGAAGGTCACCCGGTCCTGGGTCCACAGCTCGCGCATCAGCCGCACCGACTCCCGCAACCTGCCGAAGCGTTCCTTGAAGTCCGGCCACTCACCACCGGGCACCGAGCCCACCGCCACCTCGTTGAGCGCCTCGCCCGTGCCGACTCCGAGCATGATCCGGCCCGGCGCCAGGCAGGCGAGCGTGGCGAAGGTCTGCGCGATGACCGCGGGGTTGTAGCGGAAGGTGGGCGTCATCACCGAGGTGCCGAGCAGCACCCGCTCGGTGCGCGCCGCCACCCACGCCATC
>JBDSNZ010000214.1:0-7036 GCA_039915055.1 Ornithinibacter sp. | reverse complement strand
GGCGAAGAGGCGCATCGACGCGCGGTGCAGCACGAGCTTCTGCGCATGGAAGCTCTGGTGCCGGAAGAGCAGGTCGTCCTCGACGAGCACGAAGCGCGTGCCCGGGCCCGCGGTGAGGTGGGACTCGAAGAGCTGGTGCGGATAGACCAGTCGCACCGCGCGCCGGGGCCGGCTCACGGGGCGAGGTCTGCGAGGACCGCCCGGCCCACCCGGTCACCGGAGACGAGCGCCCCCTGGATCGAGGCGGTGTCGCGGTGGTCGCCGGCGACGTGGACGCCCTCCGACACCTTGGCGGCACTCGTGGTGCGCAGCGGGGCACCCTGGGCGGGAAGGGCGTCGGTGATGTCGTCCCGGCGCAGCAGCACCCATCCTGAGGCGGAGCCGCCGAGCACCTCCTGCGCCTGATCCCGCACCTGCGCCTCGGTGGCCACCGGGGCGCCCCCACCCAGCAGGCAGGTCACCTGCACGAGGTGGCGACCGGCGGGCGCATAGGAGGACACGGCATTCGAGATGACGGCAGCATTGACCATCGGCCCGCGGCGACGACCGTCGACGGCGATCATCCTCGAGCGCGTCGGCGCCTCCTCCGCCGCGAACCACCACGTCTGCAATCCCCTGGTGGCCGGTCTCGGCACGTCGAGGAGGTCACTCACCACCCCGGGCCCCACCGCCACCACGACCGCACGGGCCCGGACCCGGCCACCCCCGGCCAGAGCCACCTCGACTCCCGAGGCGACCTGCCGAACCTCCTGAACGGCCTCGCCCAGCCGCAGGGTGGTGCCACCGGGCTCCGCGAGCGCTGCGGCCAGGACCTGCTCGGGAAGGGCCCGGATGCCGCGAGCCGGCAGGCCGGGCACCCCGAGGGCGAACATCCGCACGAGGAGGCGGACGAAGGCGTCGGAGGTCTCGCCGGAGCCCTCCGCGACCACGCCGGCGATGAACGGCTCGATCACCTCGGTGCGCAGCGGCCCCCGGACCCCGGCGCGGTCCAGACCTGCACGCAGGGTCGTGTCAGCGCCGCGCTTGACCCGCCCCGGAGCCACGATCGCCGGCCCCACCCAGCGCATCAGCGCGGCGACCTCCGAGGGCGAGAGCAGCCCGCTGCGCAGGGTGGCGAGGATGCCGGACGGCTCCCTGAGCGGGTGGGCGAGCCGCACCGTCCCCGACTCTCGTCGAACGTCCAACCCGGCCCCGAACGGCCGCAGGTCCAGGGACGCCACGTCGATCCAGCGCCGCACGGCCGGGTAGGCCGGGTTGAGCACCTGGAACCCGCGGTCGAGGAGGAACCCGTCGACCTCCTCGGTGCGCTGGCGCCCTCCCACGACCTCCTGTTCCTCCACCACGAGCACCGCGCGACCAGCCGCCGCGATGCGCTGAGCGCACCGCAGACCCGCCAGGCCGGCGCCGACCACGACCACTTCGGTGTCCACCGTGGAATGCTAGGCGTCGGGGTCGTCGTCCACAGCAGTCGTCCACCGTTGTGCACAGGGTTTGTCAAAGGTTGCGAGCGCAGCGCGGATCTGGGGTGCGGACGGTTCCGGAAGTGTCTGGTGTAATCGGCGAACACGCATCCGAACGCGAGGCAGGTCAGTCATGAGTGCCGAGGTGGCCCCTGCAACGCTCTACGCCCCCAGCCGCTCCGGTCCGGCGCAGTCGACCATGCTTGAGGTCGACGCACTCCTCGATGCCCAGTTCGCGGAGCTGGGTGAGGCGCTGACGGCATCCGGAGCGACCCTGGGCCCGGCCCGAGGTCCGTTGCACGTCGACCTCGTGGGGGAGCTGGCGGCCCGCACGCGCAACCACGGCAAGCGACTGCGCCCGATGCTCGCCCACTGGGGCTGGGTGCTCGCCGGGTCCACGCCGGGCACGCACGAGAGCCTCGTGCGGATCGGAGCTGCACTCGAGCTGCTCCACCTCTTCGCGCTCGTCCAGGACGACGTCATGGACCGCTCCGACTCCCGGCGCGGACAGCCCACGCTGCACGTGGTCTCCGCGCAGCGACACCGATCGGTGTCCGGCCTGGGGGACGACGTCCTGTTCGGCGACAGCGTCGCGACGCTCGTCTCCGACCTGGCACTCAGCGAGGCGACCCTCCTGGTCGGCCCCCTGCCCGCGCAGGTGCGCGCCCTCTGGCGAGTCATGGCCGTCGAGCTCGTCGAGGGCCAGCTCCTCGACGTCACCCACACGGCCGGGCGGCGCCGCCACCTCGACACCTCCCTTCAGATCGCCCGCTTCAAGAGCGGCCGATACACCATCACCAGACCGCTCCAGCTCGGCGCACTCGTGGCGGGCGCGGATGCCTGCCTGGTGAGCGGGCTCCAGACGTGGGGCGACCTGGTCGGCGACGCGTTCGCCGTGCGCGACGACGTGCTCGGCTCCTGGGGTGACCCGCGGGTGACCGGCAAACCTGCCGGCGACGACCTGCGATCCGGCAAACCCACCGTGCTCCTCACCTGGGCCGAGGACCTCCTGCCCCGGTCCGCCCGCCCGCTCCTCGCCGCTTGCGACGCCGGTCAGCTCGACGACGCCCGGGTCGCTCAGCTGCAGCAGGCCATGATTGATGCCGGTGTGCGCGACCGCGCCGAGGAGACCATCTCGGACCTGGTCTCTCGCGCCCACGACGTCCTCGACGGTCTCGACGTCCCCGCCGAGGCCGACGCAGCCCTTCGCCACCTCGCCGACACCATCGCCTGGAGGGCCTCGTGAGGGTCATCGTCATCGGCGCCGGGCTCTCCGGTCTCTCCGCCGCGTGCCACCTGGTCGGGATGGGGCACGACGTCACCGTGCTCGAGCGCGAGGCCATCGTCGGCGGTCGTGCGGGGAGTCTGAGTGACAACGGTTTCCGCTTCGACACCGGCCCCGTCGTCATGACGATGCCCGAGCTCCTTCACGAGCCGATCCGCGCTGCCGGCGGCGACCCCGACGCCCTCATCACGATGCGGCGCCTCGACCCGGCATACCGCGCCGTCTACCCCGACGGCGGCGAGCTGCACATCCGCGCCGACATGGCCGACCTCCGCGAGGAGATCCGCACCAAGGTCGGCGAGCAGGACGCCCAGGGGTTCGACCGGTTCCTCGCCTGGCTCGAGGAGCTCTACGAGGCGGAGTTCGACAGCTTCATCGACTCCAACTTCACCTCCCCGCTGGACCTCCTGCGCTCGCCCGGCAAGGCGCTCTCCCTGCTGCGGCTCGGCGGCCTCCGCGCCCTCGACCCGGCCGTGGCGCGGTTCTTCACCGACGACCGGCTGACCAAGATCTTCAGCTTCCAGGCGCTGTATGCCGGGGTGGCACCGGCCAAGGCCCGCGCGATCTTCGCGGTGATCACCTACATGGACAGCGTGCGCGGGGTGTTCTACCCTGACGGCGGCATGCATGCCGTGCCGCACTCGATGGAGCAGGCACTGCGGGATGCGGGCGCCACGATCCACCTGGGCGTCTCCGTGCTCCAGGTGCTCCAGCGCTCCGACGGTGCCGTCGCAGGGGTCGAGACCGCTGACGGCGAGCGGCTCTCCGCCGACGCGGTCGTCTGCACGCTCGACCTCCCGGTGGCCTACGAGCGGCTCCTGCCCGAGGTCACCGCGCCGCGCACCGTGCGCACCGGCTCCTACTCCCCGTCGGCGGTCGTCTGGCACGTCGGCGCGCAAGGCCGCCCCGGCCCCGAGGTGCGCCACCACAACATCCACTTCGGCCGCGACTGGGAGGGCGCCTTCGAGGCCCTGATCGACCGCGGTGAGCTGATGCCCGACCCCTCTCGCCTGGTCACGGTGCCGACGATCTCCGACCCGACAGCGGCGCCGGACGGCTCGACCGCCATGTACGTCCTGGAGCCGGTGCCCCACCTGGGCTCGGGCCTTGACTGGTCACACGAGTCCGGGCCGATGCGCGAGCGGTTGCACGCGTTCCTGGAGACCAACGGCTACCCGACCGACATCCGGGCAGAGCACCTCGTCACCCCGCATGAGTGGCAGGCTCAAGGCATGCACCTCGGCACGCCGTTCGCCCTCGCGCACACGTTCACCCAGTCCGGGCCGTTCCGCCCCTCCAACATCGACCGACGTGTTCCCGGGCTGGTCTTCGCCGGCTCGGGCACCACGCCGGGGGTGGGCATCCCGATGGTCCTGATCAGCGGCAAGCTCGCCGCACAGCGGGTGCAGGAGTATGCCGGCCCCGCCCGCCCGGCGCCGCTCGTGGCAGCGCGGTGAGCAGCGACCCCTCGGTCCTGGAGAAGGGCTATGCCCGCTGCGCCGCCGTCACCCGTGAGCACGGGACCACCTACTACTGGGGCGCGCGGCTCCTGCCGGGCGCCTCGAGGCGCCACGTCCATGCCGTCTACACCCTGGCCCGGCTCGTCGACGACATCGTCGACCTCGCCGCGCCGGGGTCCGGGCCGCAGACGGCCGCCGAGCTCACGGCATTCGAGGCGTCGTTCTGGTCTGCCCTGGCGCAGGGTGGCTCGAGCGACCCGGTCATGGCGGCCGTCGAGCAGAGCGTGCGCGAGTGCGGCATCGAGGAGGAGTGCTTCGAGCGCTTCTTCCGCGCCATGCGCACCGACCTGACCCGCACGACGTACGAGACCTGGGCCGACCTGCTCGTCTACATGGACGGCAGCGCGGCGGTGATCGGCGAGATGATGCTCCCGGTGCTGAAACCCGGCACGGATGCCGTGGCGCCCGCCCGCAGCCTGGGCCTGGCCTTCCAGCTCACGAACTTCCTGCGCGACGTCGGGGAGGACCTCGACCGGGGCCGGGTCTACGTCCCGCAGGAGGACATCCGTCGCTTCGGCGCCGATCCGCACGCCCGCGTGGTCACCGAGGAGTGGCGCGCCCTGATGGCGTTCGAGATCGAGCGCAACCGGCGGCTCTACCGCGAGGCCGACGACGGCCTCCCGACCCTGCCCGCGGCATCCCGGCGTTGCGTGGCCACCGCGCGGGTGCTCTACGCGCAGATCCTCGAGCGCATCGAGGACGCCGACTACGACGTGTTCGCCTCCCGGGCCAGGGTGCCCACGGCGAGGAAGGCAGCACTCGCGACGCGCATGGTGCTCTCCCGCGAGCCGATGCGGCGGGTGCGGGCCGACCGGGCTGCCAGGCGCCAGGACGCCGGCTGGGTGGCCGACGACCCCGTGGTGCTCCTGGACGCGGCAGGTGTGGCCATCGGTCAGGCACCCAAGTCGCTCATCCACCACGACGACACCCCGTTGCACCTCGCGTTCTCCTGCTATCTCTTCGACGCCACGGGTCGGGTGCTCGTGACGACGCGGGCGGCCAGCAAGCCGAGCTTCCCCGGAGTCGTGACGAACGCCGCGTGCGGTCACCCCAAGCCGGGCGAGGACCTCGCCGACGCAGTGCGCCGCCGGGTGCGCAGCGAGCTGGGGCTGGAGGCTGCTGACCTGCGCCTCGTCCTGCCGGACTTCCGCTACCGCGCCACCATGAACGGCCTCGTCGAGCACGAGCGGTGCCCGGTCTTCGTCGGGTGGGTGGCTGATCCCGACCTCGCGCCCGACCCCGAGGAGGTCGACGCCGCCGAGTGGCTGCCGTGGGAGAGCTTCAGCCAGGAGGTGCTCGACGGCAGTCGCACGGTCTCGCCGTGGTGCACCGACCAGGTGCGCCAGCTGAGCGCGCTCGGTGGCGACCCACGGCACTGGCCCCCCGGGCGGCGGGATGCCCTGCCACCTGCCGCAGCGCTCGGCGCCGCCATCGAGGCCGCCTGAGGCACCACGAGTCCTGACCGACCCGCACCACCCCCCGAGGAGCACCATGACCCCCAGCGCCACTGACCACGACGAGTGGGTGCTCGCCGACGCGTTCGACCGGGCCGCGCCGACCTACGACTCGATGGTGGGGTTGTCCCCGGGCTACCACGCCCAGCTGATGGGGGCGGCCGGGGCGCTGGTGGAGTCGCTCCCCGCGCAGCACCTCGACCCCGAGCACACCACGACCCTCCTCGACCTCGGGTGCGGTTCCGGTGCATCGACCTCCGCGGTGCTCCAGTCGTGGACCGCCGCGGGTGGCGACCCGGCGCGGCTCGCCGTCACCGGAATCGATGCCTCGAGGGGCATGGTCGCCCAGGCGCGCCGCAAGACGTGGGCGCCTGGCACCGCGTTCGTCGTGTCCGACGCCGTGGACCACCTCGCGAACTGCGAGACGGCGTCCGTGGACGGCATCCTCGCGTCCTACCTGCTGCGCAACGTCCCCGACCGGGAGAAGCTCCTCACGGAGATGGTGCGCGTCCTGCGGCCGGGGGGCACCCTCGTGGTGCACGACTACTCGGTGGCCGGAAGCACACGTGCCCGGGCGACCTGGGCCGTCATGGTGCACGCGATCGTCCTTCCGCTTGCGGTGCTCAAGCGCAGCGACCTCGAGCTGCACCGCTACCTCTACCGCAGCGTGCGCGACTTCGACTCGGTGCAGCGCATCTGCGAGCGGATGCTCGACGAGGGCCTCACGAACGTGCGGCACCGCACCTATCCTGGTGTGCAGTCGGGCCTGGTGCACACCGTCGTCGGGAGCGCACCGGCGTGACCCCTCGAGCACGCGCCTGGCGTCCCGGACTGGACTCCCGGGCGGTCTTCCACCCACCCCCGGCACCCGATCGGGGGCAGTCGCCGGCGGATGCCGCGCCACGCCACGTCGTCGTGGTCGGCGGCGGGATCGCGGGCCTGACGTCCGCCCTGGCGCTGGCCGAGCGCGGGGTGCATGTCACGGTGCTGGAGAGGGAGGCCCAGCTCGGTGGCCGGGTCCGCTCCTGGCCGATCACCCTCGCCGACGGCAGCGACAGCGTCATGAGCCGTGGCTTCCACGCCTTCTTCCGGCAGTACTACAACCTGCGCGCCGTCCTCTCGCGCACCGATCCCACGACGTCCCGGCTGCGCCCGCTGGCGGACTACCCGCTGATCCGGGACGGCGGCGGTCGCGACTCCTTCGCCGGCATCCCGCGCACCCCGCCGTGGAACCTCGCGACATTCGTCGCGCGCAGCCCCAGCTTCGACCTCAAGGGCCTGGCGGCGGTCGACGTCGAGCAGGCCCTCGGGCTGCTC
>JBDSNZ010000295.1:0-5259 GCA_039915055.1 Ornithinibacter sp. | reverse complement strand
GCCGCGTCCAACGCGTCGACGCTCTGGATCTCCCGCACCCACCGACTCTAACGGCGCGCAACGTGTGTGGACGCGCCGGGGATCCTGAACGCGTCCACACACATTGCGCGCCGTTAGAGTCGGTGGGTGCGGGAGATCCAGAGCGTCGACGCGTTGGACGCGGCGCTCGGCTCGGGTGAGTCCCTCGCCGGGCTGCGCCTGCAGGACCTCGACCTCGACGATCGCGAGGCAGCACTGCTGCGACGCACCGACCTCGAGGGCCTGGTGGTGCTCGGTGGACGCACCAGCGACGCCCTCGCCCACCACCTCAGGCTGCACGGCGCGCTCGTCTTCCCCACCGACCCCCACGCCCCCGTCGATCCCTACCGCTCGACCCTCTACCAACCCCACGAGCTGTATGCCGGGCTGGCCGAGCACGGCTACGACGCCACCCCTGACGCGCGGGCCCATCGCTGGAGCACCGACGCCGACCTGGGGCACGACGCGTTCGTGACGCTGCTGCGCGCCATCCACGACGACTCGGTCAGCGACGCCCTGACCGAGGCCCTCGCCGGCTCCCCCGTGGTGGGGGTGATGGGCGGCCACGCGCTGCGCCGGGGGACGGTGGAGTACGCCGCGGCGGCGCGACTGGGCCACGTTCTCGCGTCGGCCGGACTCACCGTCGCCACCGGTGGTGGACCCGGTGCGATGGAGGCCGCGAACCTCGGTGCCTTCGCCCCAACCCGTGCCGCGCTGGACGGCGCCCTGCGAGCACTCGGGGCTGCACCGGGCTACGCCCCGGACGTGGGCGCATGGGCGAGCGCCGGGCTGGCGGTGCACGACGCCCTTCTGCGTGGCGAGCACGTGCCTGGTCGGGGCGCCAGCATCGGCATCCCCACGTGGTTCTACGGCCACGAACCACCGAACGTCTTCTGCACCGGCATCGCGAAGTACTTCTCCAACGCGGTGCGCGAGGACGGCCTGCTGGCGCGCTGCACCGCCGGCATCATCGTGCTCCCCGGCGCTGCCGGCACGGTGCAGGAGGTCTTCCAGGCTGCCACCCAGCTCTACTACGCGCCGGATGCCACGCCCGCGCCACCCCCGTTGGTGCTGGTCGACCACGAGCACTGGACCAGGACCCTGCCGATCTGGCCCGGCATCGAGGCGCTGGCCCGTGGTCGGGCGATGGAGGATGCCGTGCACCTGGTCGCCGACGTCGACGAGGCGGCAACGTTGCTGACCAGGCCGTCCACCCCCGCGCGTGGGGCCTGAACCCGTCGAGTGAACAGAACGCGCCGCCCCGGTGCGCGCGCTGACGGCGTGTCCTGTTCACTCGACGGGGTGTGGTCAGGGGGCGGGGTGTGGTCAGGGGCGGGTCATCAAGACGATGCCGAGGCACATCTCGTCGGTGGTGCCCTCACCCCAGGCGACGTAGCGCTCGCGTTGCCCGGTGAACGCAGGCAGCAGGTCGCGCAGCGACTGGTCGTGCGTGCAGGTCACGGTGACGGTGTCACCGGGGCCGACCTGCACCGGGGTGTCAAGGGCGACGGACCCCTGCTCGTCGAAGTTCCAGACGGGGATGTCGAGCACCCGCTGGGCCCGCGAGGTGCCCTTGTTCACGTCGACCGTGATGGCGCGCCCCAGCAGGTGCATGTGCCCGCTCACCGCCCGGATCGTGCCCTTCTCCCGGATGGGCCTGGTGCAGTCCTGGACAGGCCCCGCCTTCAGCGGCCCGCACAGGAGGTGGAGCAGGTCCGCGGTGGCGGGGTTCTGGCCGAAGCGGGTGCGGATGTCGGCCACCGACACGACCCTGTTGCACATCGCCGTGGTCTTGTCGTCCCGGCACGGGAGCTCCACCGGAGCCGGCAGCAGCATCGTCTCCAACGCCTGCCTGGTGCTGCCGGCCGCCTCCGAGAGGCGCAGGCGCACGGTGCTGCGGTCGGAGCCGGTGCCGGCAAGGAGGTTGTAGTGCACCTGCACGACGAGCTGCGACCCCTTCGTGAGGGGGATGCCGATGTCGTCGGCCATGACCCGCTCCCCACCGCCGGGGGCCCACGCCCCGACCCAGTCGGCCTGGTCGAGGTTGCCCCCGGGTGCAGCCGAGGCGAGCATGCTCCCGCCGAAGCAGGTCCACCCCGGGCCCGGCTCCCCGGCATCCAACGCCTTGGCCTGCGCGACCTGACCCGGCTCGACCTTGGACACGATGACGTGGTGGACGATGGTCGCGTTGTCGGGCTCGATCTCCACGCCGCTGACGAGCTGGCCGGAGGCGAACCCCGGGTCGACCAGGAAGCAGCGGTAGTCGTCGGTGCCGCCAGGGGTGGGCGAGCTCGGGACGTAGGCCTGCGGCAGGGTGATGCTCTGGAACCGTTCCCCGGGCCGAAGAGCCACCGCAGGAACGACCTTCGCCACTGTGGAGGGCGAGGACGTCGCGCCCTGGTGCTCGGTGGAGTGGTCGTCGGCGCCGCGCAGGTTGCTCGGGGGCTCCGGCGCACCGGCGCAGCCGCCCAGGATCAGCGCGAGGCCCATCACCAGGAAGGAGGCGCTGCGTCGCGCCTGCGCTGCGTGGTTCACGCGGTCGAGGCTGCCAGCTGCCCGCAGGCCCCGTCGATGTCGGACCCGCGGGTGTCGCGCACGGTGGTGGGGATGCCGTGCGCCCGGAGCCGCTCGACGAACTGCTGCTCCACCCCGCGCCGCGATGCCGTCCACTTCGAGCCCGGCGTGGGGTTCAGCGGGATCGGGTTGACGTGCACCCACCCGCGGCCACGTCTGGCGAGCTTCTCGCCCAGCAGGTCCGCGCGCCAGGCCTGGTCGTTGATGTCGCGGATCAGGGCGTACTCGATGCTCACCCGGCGACCGGTGGCCACGTGGTAGCGGTGGGCGGCGTCGATGGCCTCGTCGACCTTCCACCGGGTGTTGATGGGGACCAGCTCGTCGCGCAGCTCGTCGTCGGGGGCGTGCAGGGAGAGGGCGAGGGTGACCGGGATGCCCTCCTCGGTGAGCTTGTCGATGCCGGGGACGAGCCCGACGGTCGACATCGTGATGCCGCGGGCCGAGATGCCCAGACCCGAGGGTGCGGGCTCGGTGAGTCGGCGGATCGCGCCGATCGCCGCCTTGTAGTTCGCGAGCGCCTCTCCCATGCCCATGAAGACGACGTTGCTCACCCGGTCGGGGCCGAAGGGCTCCCCCGTCTGCTCGTCGGACTCCTCGCCGAGCCCCGCGTGCTCCTCCTGCTCGCCGACGACCGGAAGCTCTCCGCGTCGCAGCAGCCGAGCCGCCATGACCACCTGCTCGACGATCTCGCCGGCCGACATGTTGCGGGTCAGGCCCTCCTGCCCGGTGGCGCAGAACGGGCAGTTCATCCCGCATCCCGCCTGGCTGGAGATGCACACCGTCACCCGTCGCGGGTAGCGCATGACGACCGACTCCACCAGCGCACCGTCGAAGAGGCGCCACACCTGCTTCACCGTCGCACCACGGTCGGCCGTCAGCTGGCGCACAGGCGTGAGCAGCGAGGGGAGGAGGTCGCGGACGAGGTCGTCACGGACCGCCTTGGGCAGGTCGGTCATCTCCTCCGGGGACTCCACGAGCCGCTCGAAGTAGTGGGTGGAGAGCTGGTTGGCCCGGTATGCCGGGTGGCCGAGCGCCGTGACAGCCTCCCGGCGCTCGGCGACCGAGAGGTCGGCGAGGTGTCGCGGCGGCTTGCCCCGACGGGGCGCGGCGAAGGTGAGCTGCCCGGGGGCGGGACGGGGGCTGGGAATCTGCTCCATGGTGCACCGATTGTCTCAGGTTCACGCGGATCCCTCCCAATGCCGCCCGCGGACCAGCACCACGGCCCTGGCGGTGAACGCGCCGGGGGCCCGGAAGAGGCCCCCGACGACGGGGAGGGGGCCGCCGCAACCGACGCCCTTCCTCCAGGACGTGCTCGACCGCGGCCGTCCGGGAGGTCGCTGAAGGTCGCTGGAGGTCGGCGCTCAGCCTGCGGGGGCGAAGAGCAGGAGCAGCGCCCACGCGATGGGTGCGACGACGACCAGGGAGTCGAGACGGTCCATCAGCCCGCCGTGGCCCGGGAGCAGGGAGCCCATGTCCTTGATGCCGAGGTCCCGCTTGATGCTGGACTCGATGAGGTCCCCGAGCGTCGCGGCGGCGGCCGCGACCGCGCCCAGCACGGCGCCCGTCCACCAGATGCCGCCCAGCAGCAACGGCATCGCCAGCGAGCCCACCACGGCACACGTTCCGACGGACCCCGCGAAGCCCTCCCACGACTTCTTCGGGCTCAGCGACGGTGCCATGGGGTGCTTGCCGAAGACGACACCCACGGCATACCCGCCGATGTCGGAGAAGACCGTCACGAGGATGAACACGACGATCCGCTGGCGCCCGTCCGGAGCAGCGAGCATGAGGGAGGCGAAGCCCCCGAGAAAGATCGGGTAGAAGGCCACGAAGGCAGACGCGGAGAGGTCGCGGGCGGCGCCGGCCAACCCGTCGGCGACCCGCCAGACGAGCAACCCGATGAGGGTCAGCCCGAAGGTGATGACGAGGGCCTCGGCGCCGCGCAGGTAGGCGGAGGAGAGCATTCCCACCGCTCCCAGCACCAGCGGGAGGAAGGGCACCACGGCACCCTTGGTGGCGATGGCCCGCTTCAGCTCCCAAGCCCCCAGGCAGATCGCTGCGATGAGCACCACCAGGAACGCACGCGCATCGACGATCAGGGAGCCGATGACCAGCCCACCGAGGAGGAGGCCGACCCCCACGGCGGCGCGCAGGTCTCGACCCGCCTTGGGCTTCCTCGTGGCCGGCTCGGCCGCCACGGCATGCTCCGGGGGGTCACCCTCGGAGAGGTCCTGTCGCTGGCTCGGAAGCTCGGTCATGATCGTGGGGAGGACTGCGCTCAGACCTCGAGGAGCTCGGCTTCCTTGTGCTTGAGCATGTCGTCGACCTGGTCGACGTGGCGCTTGGTCACCGACTCGAGCTCCTTCTCGCCGCGCGCGCCGTCGTCCTCGCCGACGTCGCCGTCCTTGACGAGCTTCTCCAGCGTGGTCTTGGCCTGCCGGCGGATGTTGCGCAGCGAGACGCGCGCGTCCTCCGCCTGGCCGTGGGCCATCTTGACGTATTCGCGGCGCCGCTCCTCGGTGAGCTGCGGCATGATGCACCGGATGATGGTGCCGTCGTTGCTCGGGTTGACCCCGAGGTCGGCGACCTGGATCGCCTTCTCGATGGCATGCATCGAGGACTTGTCGAACGGGCTGATGATGATGGTGCGCGCCTCGGGGGTCTGGA
>JBDSNZ010000277.1:0-2638 GCA_039915055.1 Ornithinibacter sp. | reverse complement strand
CGGTCTACGAGCCCGGGGCGCCGACCCTGGACCCGGCCCTGCTGGATGCCGGGGTGCCGGTCTTCGGCATGTGCTACGGCTTCCAGTCGATGGTCCGCGCGCTCGGTGGCACGGTCGAGCGCACCGGACTCTCGGAGTTCGGGGCGACCCCGGCCCGGGTTCTCGACACGACCTCGACCCTCTTCAACGGCCAGCCAGAGGACCAGTCCGTGTGGATGAGCCACGGCGACGCGGTCTCGGCGGCGCCCGAAGGCATGCGGGTCACCGCGACGACGTCCGGTTCGCCGGTCGCCGGCTTCGAGGACGACCAGCGCCGGCTCTACGGCGTGCAGTGGCACCCCGAGGTCCTGCACTCCACGTTCGGTCAGCGGGTGCTGGAGAACTTCCTGATCCGTGGCGCGGGCCTGGCGGGGGAGTGGACCGCGGCCAACGTCGTCGACGACCTCGTCGAGAAGGTGCGCGAGCAGGTGGGGAAGTCCAGGGTGATCTGCGGGCTCTCCGGCGGCGTCGACTCCTCCGTCGCCGCCGCGCTGGTGCAGCGGGCCGTCGGCGACCAGCTCACCTGCGTCTTCGTCGACCACGGGCTGCTGCGCGACGGTGAGGCCGAGCAGGTCGAGCAGGACTTCGTCGCGGCCACCGGCGTCGACCTCCTCGTCGTCGACGCGAAGGAGCGCTTCCTCACCGCGCTGGCCGGCGTGACGGACCCCGAGGAGAAGCGCAAGGCCATCGGCCGCGAGTTCATCCGGGTGTTCGAGCAGGCGGCGCGCGACGTGGTCGGTGCGCACGGGGGCACCGACGACCATCCCGTGGAGTTCCTCGTCCAGGGGACGCTCTACCCCGACGTCGTGGAGTCCGGCGGCGGCGCCGGCACCGCGAACATCAAGTCCCACCACAACGTCGGAGGCCTGCCCGACGACCTCCAGTTCACCCTCGTCGAGCCGCTGCGGCTGCTCTTCAAGGACGAGGTGCGCCAGGTCGGCCTGGAGCTCGGGGTGCCCGAGGCGATCGTCTGGCGCCAACCCTTCCCCGGCCCCGGGCTCGGCATCCGCATCGTCGGTGAGGTCACGGCCGAGCGGCTCCAGATCCTGCGCGCCGCCGACCGGATCGCGCGCGAGGAGCTCACCGCGGCCGGCCTGGACCGCGACATCTGGCAGTGCCCGGTCGTGCTCCTGGGCGACGTGCGCTCGGTGGGCGTGCAGGGTGACGGTCGCACCTACGGCCACCCGATCGTGCTTCGCCCGGTCTCCTCCGAGGACGCGATGACGGCCGACTGGACCCGCGTGCCCTTCGAGGTGCTCGCGAAGGTGTCGACGCGCATCACCAACGAGGTGCGCGAGGTCAACCGGGTGGTCCTCGACATCACGAGCAAGCCGCCGGGCACCATCGAGTGGGAGTGACGCCCTGACCCTCCCACCGCCCGGTCAGCCGATGAGGTGCTCCAGTGCGAGCTGGTTGAGCCGCACGAACCCGTAGTCGCGCTCGGCCGCCTTCTCCAGGTCGAAGTCGTCGTCGGTGGCGAGGAAGGACTCCACGCTCTCGCCCTCGGCCAGGGTGGGCTCGGCCAGGCTGGTCACGCCGGCATACTCCACGGCCTCGGTGACCCGCGGGTCGGCTCGGAAGGCCGCGGCCTTGTCCGCGAGCATGAGGTAGGTCGACATGCAGGCCTTCGCCGACTCCCAGACGCCCTCCATGTGCTCGGTGCGTGAGGGCTTGTAGTCGAAGTGCCTCGGCCCGGTGTAGCGAGGGGCGTCCGGGCTGCCGACGAACCCGTTCTCCACGAGGTCGACGGTGAAGAACGCCGAGAGCAGGTCGCCGTGACCGAAGACGAGGTCCTGGTCGTACTTCAGGCCGCGCTGGCCGTTGAGGTCGATGTGGAAGAGCTTGCCGCTCCACAGCGCCTGGGCGAGCTGGTGGGTGTAGTTGAGGTTGGCCATCTGCTCGTGCCCGGTCTCGGGGTTGAGCCCGACGATGTCGCCGTGCTCGAGCTCGGCGATGAGGGCGAGCGCGTGGCCGACGGTGGGCAGGAAGATGTCACCGCGGGGCTCGTTCGGCTTGGGCTCCAACGCGACCCTCAGGTCGTAGCCCTTGTCCTTGATGTGGCCCGCGACCGTGTCCAGGCCCTCCTTGTAGCGTTCGAAGGCCGAGTAGAGGTCCTTCGACCCGTCGTACTCCGCCCCTTCGCGCCCACCCCACATGACGAAGGTGTCGGCGCCGAGCTCGGCCGCGATGTCGACGGCGCGCAGCACCTTGCGCAGCCCGAACCGGCGCACGCCGCGGTCGTTGCTCGTCAGGCCGCCGTCCTTGAAGACCGGGTGGCTGAACGTGTTGGTCGTGACCATCTCGATGACCAGGCCGGATGACTGGGCGACGTCGCGCAGGCGCGAGACCCGGGCGTCGATCGTCGCCTGGTCGGCGTCGAAGGGGAAGACGTCGTTGTCGTGGAAGGTGATGCCCCAGGCGCCCAGCTCCGCCAGGCGCTCCGCGTACTCCCACGGGTCGAGGGCGGGCCGACTGGCCGACCCGAAGGGGTCGATCCCGGTCCAGCCCACGGTCCACAGACCGAAGGAGAACTTGTCGTCGGGGGTGGGGGTGCGCATCGATGCGGCCATGAGAGCTCCTTGACTTTGTTGTATGACAA
>JBDSNZ010000272.1:0-4744 GCA_039915055.1 Ornithinibacter sp. | reverse complement strand
CCTGCGCGGGCACCGGGTGGCCGTCATCGTCGGTGAGTTCCGGTTCCTGGCGGGCTCCATCGGTCGCGCATCGGCCGAGCGCGTCACCCTCGCCTTCGAGCGCGCCACCCGGGAACGACTCCCCCTCTTCGCCGCGCCCGCCTCGGGTGGCACGCGGATGCAGGAGGGCACCCCGGCATTCGTCACCATGGTGAAGATCTCCGCGGCTGTCGCCGAGTTCAAGGCGGCCCGCCTCCCCTACATCACCTACCTCCGACACCCCACGACCGGAGGGGTGCTGGCGTCGTGGGGGTCGCTCGGCCACGTCACCGTCGCGGAGCCGGGCGCGACCATCGGCTTCCTCGGGGCGCGCGTCTACGAAGCGCTCTACGGCGAGAAGTTCCCGCCCGACGTGCAGACCGCGGAGAACCTCTACGCCCACGGCCTGCTGGATGCCGTGCTACCGATCGAGGCCCTGCCCGAGATCGCCGGGCGGTTCCTGGACATCGTGCTCACCCCACCCGACCTCACGCCGGTGCCGCCCGTGCCGAAGGAGCCGCTGGCCGACCTGCCCGCGTGGGAGTCGATCACCCGCTCACGAGACCCGGAGCGGCCCGGCGTGCGCGCCCTCCTCAAGCTCGGCGCCACCGACGTCGTGCCGCTCTTCGGCACCGGAGCCGGGGAGTGGGACCGCAGCCTGTTCCTCGCGGTCGCCCGCTTCGAGGGGATGCCGTGCGTCGTGCTCGGTCAGGACCGCCGGGCCGAGCGTGCCGAGGCGCCGCTCGGACCGTCAGGGCTGCGGGTCGCACGACGCGGGATGAAGCTCGCGACCGAGCTCGGCCTACCGCTCGTCAGCGTCATCGACACCGCCGGGGCCGCCCTGTCGAAGGAGGCCGAGGAGGGCGGGATGGCCGGGGAGATCGCGCGCTGCCTCGCCGAGCTGGTGCTGCTCGAGGTGCCCACGGTCTGCGTGCTGCTCGGGCAGGGCACCGGCGGCGGCGCACTGGCCCTGATGCCCGCCGACCGGGTGGTCAGCGCCCAGCACTCGTGGCTCTCCCCGCTCCCGCCCGAGGGCGCTTCCGCGATCCTGCACCGCACCCCCGACCGGGCCCCTGAGCTCGCGACGCAGCAGCGGGTGCGCTCCCTGGACCTGCTGCAGGCGGGCATCGTCGACCGGATCGTGGCCGAGCACCCGGATGCCGCCGCCGAGCCGGAAGAGTTCTGCACCCGCATGGCCCAGGCCATCCGACACGAGCTGGCAGACCTCGCGGCGCAGCCCGCCGCCACCCGGCTCCAGGCACGGCACGCCCGCTGGCGAGCCCTCTGACCAAGCTTGACCCACCGGCATCCGAGCTGGTCAGACGGGCAGGGCGTCCTCGACGCGATCGGGCACGGCCACACTCGGTGTGGCACTGCGCTGCTCGTGCAGGGCGAGCGCGACCACGGAGACGAGCACCACCGCGAGCCCCACCCACTGGGACCCGCTCGGCCTCGCGTCGAGGAACGCCACACCCACCACGGCGGCCGTCAGCGGGAACGCCAGCTCGGCGAGCGTCGCTCGGGATGCCGGGGTGCGGCCGAGTGCCCGGTAGTACAGGCCCAGCGCGAGGAGGCCGGGGATGAGCGCGAGCAGCAGGATGTTTCCGATGGCACCGCTGCCGACGGAGATCGGCGTGGAGGTGAAGGCGACGAGCACCGTCAGGGTGATCAGCCCGACGGCGAAGCGAAGGGCGGTCAGGTCGGTGAAGCGCAGCTCCGCGCTCGCTGCCCGACCCAGGACCGTGCCGGCCGCCCAGAGCGCCGCGGCACCGAGGGCGAACAGGGCGGCCTGCGCGCTCGAGACACCCACGTGCAGGGGCTCGGGGAACGCCAGCAGCCACGCACCGACGAGGGCCGGCACCGCGAAGAACGCGAAGCTGGGGCGGAGTCGCTCCCCGAGCACGACGGCCGCGAGCCCGAGGGCGATCAGCGGCTGGAGCTTCTGGAGCACCTGCGGGGTGATCGGGTCACCGAGGCGGAAGGCAGCCGTGAACAGCGTCGTCGCGAGCGCCGAGGAGCCCGCGCCGATCACCAGCACGCTGACCTTCGTCCGGGTGCTGGACGCCAGCACCCGCCGGACCGCCGGGAGCAGCCACGGGAGGGTCAGCACGGTCAACACCACGTGCTCCCAGAAGACGATCGCCAAGGCCGGGTAGTCGGCGGCGAGCGGCCCGCGCCACAGCGCGGAGAGCCCCCACAGGGAGGCTGCGAGCGCGACGAGCCAGGTGCGGTCGGATCCACGGGGTGCGGGCATGGTGGAAGCCTGCCATCCGAACGGGCTGCCGCGTGCAGCGCGCCCACGCTCACGGCACGCTGGTCACTTCCCGGGCGCTGGTGTCACCTCGCCAACCCGGACGACGTGCTTGGGCAGATCCTGACAACGCGACACCCCGGGGCGCTGCCTAGGGTCGTCCCAACGGTTCGAGACGAGCAGGAGGAGGGTGGATGCGGGTCCTGTTGGCGCTCGGCGGGAACGCCATGACCGCCCCCGACGGCAGCGCCACCCCGGCAGCGCAGATCGAGGCGGTCGGCGCAGCCATGGTGGCCGCTGCCCGCCTCGTCGCCGCCGGCCACGAGCTCGTCATCACCCACGGCAACGGCCCCCAGGTCGGCAACATCCTCGTGAAGAACGAGCTCGCTGCGCGCGTCGTCCCACCCGTGCCGCTGGACTGGTGTGGCGCCCAGACGCAGGGAACCCTCGGCTTCATCATCCTCGACACCCTCGAGTCAGCCATGGCCGGCTCCTCGACACCGCGACCGGTGGCGGCCCTGGTGACCCGCACCCTCGTCGACCGCGACGACCCCGGGTTCACCCACCCGAGCAAGCCGATCGGCCGCTACCTCCCCCGCGAGGAGGCCCAGCACCTCATCGACCACGGCCAGGTCTGGGAGGACCGCGGCGAGAAGGGCTGGCGGCGGGTCGTCGCCTCTCCCGAGCCGGTCGAGGTGCTCGACATCGAAGCGGCTCGCACCCTGCTCGAGGCCGGCCACGTGGTCGTCACCGCCGGTGGCGGAGGCATCCCCGTGGTGCGTGACCTCGACGGCACCCTGCGTGGTGTCGAGGCCGTCATCGACAAGGACCTCACCGCGGCCCTCCTGGCCTCCACCCTGCACGCAGACACCCTCGTCATCGCCACCGACATCGACCACGCAGCGCTCGACTGGGGCACGCCACAGCAGCGCGACCTGGGGCGGGTCACGCCCACCCGGATGCGGCGGTATGCCGCGGACGGCCAGTTCGCGTCCGGCTCGATGGGGCCCAAGATCGAGGCCGCCCTGCGCTTCGTCGAGGGCGGCGGAACCCGCAGTGTCATCACCTCGCTCACCCGCATCACCGATGCCGTCGACGGCAGCTTCGGCACCGTCATCGAAGCCGACTGACGCACCCACCCACCCACGACGCCGAACACCCACACCGAGCCGGCTCGCCGGCATACAGGAAGGAAACCGCCGTGCCCGACGCCATCGAGGTCCGCAAGGTCCCGCTGCACACCGTCTCCGATGCCTCCGAGCTCGGCGCGCTCATCGACGAGGGGGTGTTCGAGGCGAGCCGCGTGATCGCCGTGATCGGGAAGACCGAGGGCAACGGTGGGGTCAACGACTACACCCGGATCATCGCCGACCGCGCCTTCCGCGAGCTCCTCATCGCCAAGGGCGCCGACGCCGAGAAGGTCAAGGACGTGCCCATCGTCTGGTCCGGTGGCACCGACGGCGTGATCAGCCCGCACGCCACGATCTTCGCGACCGTGCCCGCCGACCAGGCCGAGCAGAGCGACGAGCCGCGCCTGACGGTCGGGTTCGCGATGAGCGAGACGCTGCTCCCCGAGGACATCGGGCGCACCGCGATGGTCACCAAGGTCGCTGCCGCGGTGAAGGTCGCGATGGAGCGCGCCGGCATCACCGACCCCGCCGACGTGCACTACGTGCAGACCAAGACCCCGCTCCTCACGATCGACACCATCCGCGACGCGAAGAGCCGCGGCAACGACGTCTTCACCGAGGACACGCTGACCTCGATGGACGTGTCCAACGGTGGGACGGCGCTGGGCGTGGCCGTCGCTCTCGGGGAGATCGACATGCCGCGCGACGAGGACGTGCTGCGCGACCGCACCCTCTTCTCCTCCGTGGCGTCGTGCTCCTCGGGCGTGGAGCTCGACCGCGCGCAGGTCGTGGTCGTCGGCAACGCGCGAGGCGTCGGTGGCCGATACCGCATCGGCCACTCGGTCATGAAGGACGCACTCGACCAGGACGGGCTGTGGGACGCGATCAGGGATGCCGGGCTCGACCTGCCCGAACGCCCGCACCCCAGCGACCTCGACGGTCGCCTGGTCAACCTCTTCCTGAAGTGCGAGACGAGTCAGGACGGCCGGGTCCGCGGGCGCCGCAACGCGATGCTCGATGACTCCGACGTGCACTGGCACCGCCAGATCAAGGCCGCCGTCGGTGGTGTCGCCGCTGCCGTCACGGGGGACCCGGCGGTCTTCGTGTCCGTCTCCGCCGCGCACCAGGGGCCTGAGGGCGGCGGCCCGGTGGCGGCCATCGTCGACCTCGGGGCCGGCGAGCCGACGGGGTTCCGGCCGCCGAGCGCCTGACGCCCGAGGGCCGGGTCGGCGAGCGCTAGAAGGCGGTGTAGCCGCCGTCGACGGTGAGCACCGACCCGGTCATGAAGCTGGAGGCGTCGCTCGCGAGGAAGACGATGGCCGGGCCGAGCTCATCCGGCTCACCG
>JBDSNZ010000267.1:0-3453 GCA_039915055.1 Ornithinibacter sp. | reverse complement strand
AGCGCGAGGGTGTGGAGATCCGCTACTACTCGGTGATCTACAAGGCGATCGAGGAGATCGAGCAGGCGCTCAAGGGCATGCTCAAGCCGGAGTTCGAGGAGGTCGAGCTCGGCACCGCGGAGATCCGTGAGATCTTCCGGAGCAGCAAGTTCGGCAACATCGCCGGCTCCATCGTGCGCAGCGGCGAGATCAAGCGCGGCACGAGGGCACGGATCACCCGCCAGGGTGTCGTGATCTCGGAGAACGTCGAGATCGCCGGTCTGCGCCGCTTCAAGGACGACGTGACGGAGGTGCGCGACGGCTTCGAGTGCGGTATCAACCTCGGCAGCTACAACGACCTCCAGCTCGGCGACCTGATCGCGACCTACGAGATGCGCGAGAAGCCCCGAGCGTGATGCGCCGGGTCCCACGCGCAGCGTGGGCGCAGCCCCGCGCCTTACCCGCGAGGCTTTCGGGGTGACCCGCGACGACCCCGGTGGGACAAGGGAGCACCTCCCGTGTCCCACCGGGGTCTGCCTGCCCTGGAGTCCCGGTGGCGAGTTCGGCTGCGCTGCGTCAGCCGGATGCCGGTCCGGTCACTAGGCTTGTCCCCTTCCGCCCCGTCCCGACGGGACCGCCCCGACGACCCAAGGAGGAGCCGTGGCCGACACCGCCCGTGCCCACAAGATCGCTGACCGGATCAAGACCCTGACCGCAGCGAACCTCGAGTCGATCATCAAGGACCCCGACCTCGGGTTCGTCACCGTCACGGACGTGCGCGTCACCGGAGACCTCCAGCACGCGTCGCTCTTCTACACCGTCCTCGGCGATGCGGCCCAGCGGCACCGCACCGCGTCCCTGCTGGAGACCAACAAGGGCAAGCTGCGCTCCTTCGTGGGCGGCCAGCTCGGCATCCGGCTCACGCCGACGCTGGAGTTCATCGCTGACGCGATCCCGGAGAACGCAGCCCACCTCGAGGACCTCCTCCGGGCCGCGAAGGAGCGAGACGCCGAGGTGGCTCGTTCCGCGACGGGCGCCCGCTATGCCGGCGACGCTGATCCCTACCGCAAGGACCGCGAGGACGAGGACGAGGCCGACGGTGACGTCCGATCCTCGAAGGACCCGGCCTGAGGTCGCTCGCATGACGTCGCCCGCCGAGCCGACGGCCGACGGCATCCTCGTCGTCGACAAGCCGCAGGACTGGACCAGCCACGACGTCGTGGCGCGCGCTCGACGGCTCTGCGCCACCCGCAAGGTCGGCCACGCCGGCACGCTGGACCCGATGGCGACCGGCGTGCTCGTGCTGGGAGTGGGCCGGGCGACCCGCCTGCTCACCTTCCTCGTCGGGTGCGACAAGGAGTACACCGCCACCGTGCGGTTGGGCCAGGCCACGGTCACCGACGACGCGCAGGGCCAGGTGACCTTCGCACCAGGCGCAGGGGGCGTCGAGCGAGCTGCCCTCGAGGCAGCGATCCATGCCCTCACGGGGCCGATCGACCAGGTGCCGAGCTCGGTGAGCGCGATCAAGGTCAACGGGCAGCGCGCCTACCACCGGGTGCGCGGGGGTGAGGAGGTCGACCTCGCCGCGCGAGCGGTGGTGGTCTCCCGTTTCGAGCTGTCGGGCACCCGTGCCCTGCACGTCGACGGCATCCCGGTGCTCGACGTCGACGTCGAGGTGAGCGTGTCCTCGGGCACCTACGTCCGAGCCCTGGCACGCGACCTCGGCGCGGCCCTCGGGTGCGGCGGCCACCTCGTGGCGCTGCGGCGCACCCGGGTGGGCGGCTTCGACATCGCGTCGGCACACCCGCTCGCAGACCTGGAGTCGCGTCAGGGTCACTCGATGCCCGTCCTGCCGCTCGCGGATGCCGCCCGCGCCGCCTTCCCGGTGCGGGAGGTGAGCGCCGCGCAGGCCCGCACCCTGGGGTTCGGGCAGCGGCTCGCGTCAGCCGCTCCGGGTCGGTCCGAGCCCGTCGCAGCGATCTCCGAGGACGGGACGCTCGTCGCCATGGTGGACGAGTCCGGTCCGAGCGTGCGCAGCCTCGTCGTCTTCGCCCCGTCGACTTCGTAGAGTGGTCCCCGTGCATCGATGGAACGACACCGCCAAGACTCCTGAGGCCCTGCGCCCATGCGTCGTCACGCTCGGCAACTTCGACGGCGTCCACCGCGGTCACCAGGCGGTGCTCGCCGCGGTCGTCGACGCCGGACTGCGGCTCGGCCTACCGGCCGTGGCCATCACCTTCGACCCGCACCCGGTGGCCTTCCTGCACCCTGAGCGGGCGCCGGACCTCATCGCACCCGGTGCGATCCGTGACGCACTCCTGGCAGAGTCCGGCATCGACGGTCTGCTCGTCCTGGAGTTCACGGCGGAGTTCGCGCAGCAGAGCCCGGAGGACTTCGTGCGCTCGGTGCTGATCCGCGGCCTCGACGCCCGCTCGGTCATCGTGGGCATGGACACCCGTTTCGGCTATCGAAACTCCGGTGACGTCTCCACCCTGGCCGACCTCGGGGAGCAGTTCGGCTTCGAGGTGATCGCGCTGGACGACGTCGGCGGCGACGGCGAGCGCTACTCCTCAACGGTCGTCCGCGCCCACCTCCAGTCAGGCGACGTCGCGGAGGCGGCCCGGATCCTGGGGCGTCCGCACCGCGTGGTCGGCACCGTGGTCCACGGCAACCACCGCGGGCGGGGGATGGGCTACCCGACGGCCAACCTGGCCGCCGACTCGCTGGGTCTGGTGCCGCTCGAGGGCGTGTATGCCGGGTGGCTCACCCGGTTGGACCTCGCGGACGGTGAGCCTGACCGCACGATGCCCGCGGCGATCAGCGTCGGGACCAACCCCACCTTCGAGACCAGCGACCGGCGCACCGTGGAGGCCTACGTCCTGGACCGCGACGACCTCGACCTCTACGACGAGTCGGTGATGGTGGAGTTCACGGCGCACATCCGGCCCACCCTGAAGTTCGAGAGCGTCGAGGAGCTGCTCGACGCGATGGCCCAGGACGTCGCGACGTGCCGCCGGCTGCTCGCCACGATCGTCCCGGCCTGACGCGCTGGGCCCGGCACGACGTCGGCCTGTACCTCGCGGCGGTCGGAGCCTCGGTCGTCGGGGCGCTGCTCGTGTGGTCGGCAACCGCCGTCGGTGACGGCACGGCATACCTGTTTCGCCACCTGCTCACTGCGGTGGTCGGCCTGTCGCTGGCCCTGGCGCTCAGCGGCTGGGGTGAGCAGCGGATCCGAGCGGTCGCCGGGTGGGTCTACGGACTGTCCGTGCTGGGCCTGGTCCTGGTGCTCACCCCCCTCGGTGCGACCGTCAACGGCTCGAGGTCGTGGATCCCGCTGCTCGGTGGGTTCACCATCCAGCCCGCGGAGATCGCCAAGGTGGGGCTGTGCCTCGCGCTGGCGGCGCTGCTCGCCGGTCGGGGTGATCGCGGCGACCCACCCGGCCACCGTCAGGTGCTGGTCGCTGCCGCGCTCGT
>JBDSNZ010000207.1:0-8096 GCA_039915055.1 Ornithinibacter sp. | reverse complement strand
TACATCTTCCCCGGTGGGCTCATCCCCTCGCTGCAGGCCATCCGCGACGTCAACCGCGACACCACCACGCTGCGGGTCGAGCGGGTCCAGTCCTTCGGTGCCGACTACGCCGAGACGCTGCGCCGTTGGAGGGAGACCTTCAACGAGGAGTGGCCGCAGATCAAGGCCCAGGGCTTCGACGAGACCTTCCGGCGCATGTGGGAGTTCTACCTCGCCTACTGTGAAGCGGGGTTCGCGACGTCCTACCTCGATGTCGCCCAGATCAGACTGACCAGGAGAGCAACTGCATGAGCACCATCGAACGCACCGTGACGACGAGCGCTGCACCCGACACCGTCTTCGCCTACCTCTCCGACTTCGAGAACGCCTCGGAGTGGGACTCCGGCACCGTCTCGTGCACCAGGGTCTCCGGCGACGGTGGCCCGGGCACGGTCTACAAGAACGTCTCGAAGTTCGCGGGCAACGAGGTCTCCCTCGACTACACCGTCGAGACGGTCGAGCAGCCCGTCTTCGTCATCGTGGGCCGCAACGACACCACCACCAGCCGCGACACGATCACCGTGACCCCGGCAGCCGGCGGCTCGAGCGTGCACTACAAGGCGGAGTTCACCTTCACCGGCATCGCGAAGTTCCTCGGCCCGGTGATGGCTCCGCTGCTGGGTCGGCTCGGTGACAAGACCGCCGAGCAGCTGAAGAGCTCCCTGGACCGATTGTGAGCGACCCTCGCCGGGCACTGGTGACGGGGGCGACGGGCTACATCGGTTCGCGCCTGGTGCCGCGGCTGCTCGACGAGGGCTGGGACGTCACTGTGCTCACCCGTGATGCCGGAAAGGTCGCGGACCGACGCTGGACCGACCGGGTGCGCGTCGTCGAGGGCGACGCGTCCTCCGCGTCGAGCCTGGCCGAGGCGTTCGAGGGCGTCGACGTCGCCTACTACTTCCTGCACTCCATGGACGGCAAGGGCAACTTCGTCGAGCGCGACCGCGAGCTGGCCCGCACGTTCGGCAGCGCGGCATCCCAGGCCGGCGTGGGACGCATCGTCTACCTGTCCGGGCTGCACCCCGCGAAGGAGGAGCTCTCCGACCACCTCGCCTCGCGCGTGGAGGTCGGTGACCTGCTGATGGCCAGTGGCGTGCCCACAGCGGTGCTCCAGGCCGCGATCATCCTCGGCGCGGGCTCGGCGTCGTTCGAGATGCTGCGACACCTCACGACCCGCCTGCCGATGATGATCACACCCAAGTGGCTGGACAACCGGATCCAGCCGATCGCGGTGCGCGACGTGCTGCACTACCTCGTCGGGGCCGCGGACCTGCCACCGGAGGTCAACCGGACGTTCGACATCGGCGGGCCCGAGGTGCTCACCTACCGCGCCATGATCGACCGTTTCGCGAAGATCATGGGGTTGATGCCCCGCCGCATCGTCACGGTTCCGGTCCTCTCGCCCTTCCTCGCGAGCCAGTGGGTCGGCTTCGTCACGCCCGTGCCGACCGGGGTCGCCAAGCCGCTCGTCGGCAGCCTGCTCCACGAGGTGGTCTGTGCCGAGAGCGACATCGACGACATGGTCGGGCCGCCTCCGGGTGGTCCGTTGGGCTACGACGAAGCGGTCGGGGATGCGGTGGCCGGCGACGCGGTGCACCCCCGCCCCGAGCCCGGCACCGTCGACCCCGCGCGGATCACTGCGGCCGACGCAGCATGGGCCGGCGGTGGCCGCGGGTCGAAGTCAGGGGCGTGACCTGAATGGCAGTGCTCAACCCGGTCAACGAGCTGCGGGCCTTCGTGCGCGCGTCGCTGCTCGAGCCGGTGCCGCGCGACCACAGTGAGTCCGACTCCGCGTTCCGCAAGCGGCGGATCGTCGCCGCGGTGACCCTCGTCATCGGTGCCGGGGTGCTCGCGTGGGCCCTTCGGATCGAGCCCGGCGATCCCACCTTCTACGGCGCGACCTTCGCGCTCGCGGGCGTCTGGGCAGCGGGCGCGTTCCTGTCGGGGCCGCTGCACCTCGGCCGCGCCCACACCCGCGACGGTGACGTCGGTGGGCGCGCAGTGCTCCAGTCCCTGGCGCTGGGCGCCCTCCTCCTCGTCATCTTCCTGGTCGGGTCGGTCGTGGTCGCCCAGATCCCGGTGCTGCGCGACCCGGTCGACGAGCTGCTCGCCCACGCCAGCGTCGGCTCGCTCGGCGTCGTGGCCGTGATCACCGCGGTCAACGGCATCGCCGAGGAGCTCTACTTCCGGGGGGCGCTCTTCGCGGCGGTGGGTCGCAAGCACGCGGTCGCGGCGACCACGGTCGTCTACACCCTGGTCACCGCGACCAGCCTGATCCCGCTGCTCATCCTCGCGGCCGCGATCCTGGGGGCGGTGGTGGGCCTGCAGCGGCGCGTGACGGGCGGCATCCTGGGCCCGACCATCACCCACCTGGTGTGGTCGCTCGGCATGCTCTTCCTCCTCCAGCCGATGCTCGACCTCTTCGGCTGACCGGACTCAACCCATCACGGTGCGGGTGCTCGCACTGCCCTGTCGCTTCCGGCTGAAGGCAGCGAGGTCGATCTCGAGGCCGGTGTGCGGTCCCCGGTAGATCACCGGGTCGGCGTCATGGTCGCGGCCGCCCTCGACCGCGTCGATGATCGCTGCGAGGAAGCACCCGACGACGGGGGCGTTCTTGAAGGAGTTGCCGCTGGTGCCCATGGCGACGTAGAACCCTGGCGCGTCGGTGCGGTCGTAGATGGGAGTCCAGTCATCGGCCACGTCGTAGACCCCGACGACACCGGTGGGGCGGTTGGGCACTCGCAGGTCGGGAAGCCGGCGAGCTGCTCGCGTCACCTGTGCCTCGAAGCGCGTCGCGGTGACGGTGGCGTGCACGTCGTCGGGGTTCTCCACCCACTCGAACGGGTCACACACGGGCTCGGTGCCCCCGATGACCCACGCATTGGCCGGACCGGGCCGCATGTAGGTGCCCAGATCAAGGTCGAAGATGCCGGGTCCGGGGGCCTCATCGGTGCCGTAGCCCTCGGGCTGGGTGACCTGGTGCACCTCCTGGCGCAGCGGTCTCACCCCGATGGTGAACTCGGCGCCGATCCCGGCCATCGCATTGAAGGCCCCCGACCACGGGCCGGCGGCGTTGACGACGACCGGGGACTCGACGCTCTGCCCGTCGGCAAGGCCGAGGCGCCAGGTGTTGCCGTGATGTGCGGCCGAGATCACCTCGGTCCGGTATGACGTCATCGCCCCGTGCCGCCGCGCTGCGTGGGCGAGGTTGTCGGCGGCCAACCGCGGGTCGTCGACATAGCCGGCATCCGGGGTGAAGACGGCACCCAGCCGGGCTGAGGTCTCCTCCCAGAAGGCGTCGTCGTCGATCGACCTGTTCGGCCAGTAGGCACCACCGTCGAGGTGAGGATGGCGGGTGACGAGGTCGGCGGCAGTGAGGTATTCGAAGGGCACACCGGCCTGTGCCAGCAGGTCCATCGTCTGGGCCAGTGGCACCGCGGGCACGTCGAGGTGGAGCATGCCGGTTCGGTGGAAGCGACTCAGCGGCGGTGGGTCCTCCTCCTCGCCCAGACCGAGGCCGAGGTGCTCTTCCCACGCCTCCCAGCAGAACTTGGCCTCCCATGCCGTGGCCACGCTCGCGAAGGTCGAGTACATGAAGCGGATCACTGCGCTGGATGCCGAGGTGGAGCCGTGACCTGCTCCAGCCCCCTTGTCGAGCACGAGCACCCGCCGGCCTCCTCGGGCCAGCTCCAGGGCGATCGAGGAACCGATCACGCCGGACCCGACGACGACGACGTCCGGGGTTCGGACGGCCTTCTGGGTCTCGCTCACTCCGGCTCCTCAGTCATCGGCGACGTCCGCGCGGCTCCGACGCGCGCGCGACCTCGGGCGAGAGGCCACCTTCTCAGGACGGGCTCGCCTCCACCAGCCCCAGCGATCCCGGTTGTGCCCGGACGTGTGACGATGTCGCATGACCGATCCGCGACTCCGTCTCCCCGGCCGAACGAGAGCACGTCGATGACCTCGCTGCTGTGGTTGCGCCGTGACCTGCGCCGTGGTGACCACCCGGCGCTGCTCGCCGCACGTGACGCGGCCGGCGACGGTGACCTCGTCGTCGCCTTCGTGGTCGACCCCCGCCTGTGGGGCTCAGCGGGCGCGGCCCGTCGTGCCTGGTTGGCGGCCACCCTCGAGGCGACCGACCTGGCCTTCGACGGGGCGCTCACCCTCGTGCACGGCGACCCGCGCACCGTCGTGCCCGAGCTCGCGCACCGCGTGGGCGCGACCAGTGTGCACGTCTCGCGCGAGACCACGCCCGCCGGGCGTCGCCGCGACGAGGTCGTGGCCGAGCACCTCCGTTCCGCGGGCATCGACTGGGTCGAGACGGGCACC
The DNA here is from genome assembly GCA_039915055.1 of Ornithinibacter sp. Lineage (GTDB taxonomy): Bacteria > Actinomycetota > Actinomycetes > Actinomycetales > Dermatophilaceae > Fodinibacter. The sequence goes on along the minus strand of JBDSNZ010000207.1, from coordinate 3,728 downwards.
CCGTATGCCGTGGGGCCGGGTCTGGTCGTCAACGGCTCGGGCGAGCCCTACAAGGTCTTCACCCCGTTCTCGAAGGCGTGGCGCGCCCACGGGTGGCCGGAGCCCGCGCCGACTCCGGGCAACCTGCCGATCCGGCACGCTCGCAACGACGCCGACGCGACTGCGGCGATCCGGGAGGCGCTCGCGGCCCCCGACCTGCCCGAGCTGCCGGAGGCCGGCGAGGAGGCAGCACTGCGTCGCTGGCGAGTGTTCCGCGAGGAAGCGCTCACGGCATACGCCCAGGACCGCAACCGACCCGACCTCGACGGCTCCTCCCGGCTCTCGCCCTACCTCAAGCTCGGTGTGCTGCACCCGCGCACGCTGCTCGCTGACCTGGCGGGGGAGGACGGCAAGGGGGCGCGCACCTTCGAGAGCGAGCTCGCGTGGCGTGAGTTCTACGCCGGCGTGTTGTGGCACCGACCGCGCAGCAGCTGGCACGACCTGCGGTCGGCGCTCTCGGGCATGCGCTACGACGAGCCCGAGGACGCCATCGAGGCCTGGCGGCAGGGGTGCACGGGCTACCCGATCGTCGACGCCGGCATGCGCCAGCTGCTCGCGCAGGGGTGGATGCACAACCGGGTGCGGATGATCACGGCCAGCTTCCTCACCAAGGACCTCCACGTGTGGTGGCCGGTGGGTGCCCGCCACTTCATGGAGCACCTGATCGACGGCGACATCGCCTCCAACAACCACGGGTGGCAGTGGGTGGCGGGCACGGGCACCGATGCCTCGCCCTACTTCCGCGTGTTCAACCCGGTGACGCAGGGGCTGCGCTTCGACCCCGACGGCGACTACGTGCGCCAGTGGGTGCCCGAGCTGGCGCACCTGTCCGGTGCCGCAGCGCACGAGCCGTGGGAGCAGCCCGACGGGTATGCCCACGGCTACGTCGAGCGCCTCGTCGACCACGCGGAGGAGCGGCGCGAGGCCCTGGCTCGCCTCGAGGCCACCAAGCCCTGACCCCCCGCCCCACCCCACCTCCCCGACGTCGTCTGCGGTGGTGCGCCGACACGCCTCGCCCTGCGCAGAACCCGCGGTCTGACAGACGAGGTGGGGGACGCACGTCGAAGGTTCCCCCTCACCGACTTGTGGTGAATCCCCGGAGTTCCCTAGGGTTTGCCCTGCGAGGGGAGTACTTCACAAGTTCGCACCGGTCAGTACGACCACCCGATGGTGGTCTCGGTGCGGCGCCGACGGCGAGGGCCGGACGGTGAAGGAGACCTCAGGACCGTTGTTCGTGCCCTGAGGAGACCGATGTCCCCGTCCCTGTTCCTTGCCGTCGAGCCGGTGGCGACCGATGCCGTCGTCGGCACCCCCACCCTGTGGTTCCTCACGATCGGCGGCGTCATCGCGCTGCTCGCCCTCGACTTCCTCATCACCAGGCGCCCTCACGAGGTGACCATGAAGGAGGCGACGCTGTGGTCCACGTTCTACGTCGCCATCCCGCTCGCGTTCGGCGGGTGGATCTGGTCGACCTACGGGGGTCAGCGTGGGCTGGAGTTCTACACCGGCTACGTGGTCGAGAAGTCGCTGTCGGTCGACAACCTCTTCGTCTTCATGTTGCTCCTCGGCGCGTTTGCCGTGCCCAAGGAGCTCCAGCAGCGGGTGCTCCTCATCGGCGTGGCGGGTGCCCTGGTGCTTCGTGGCATCTTCATCGCGCTCGGCGCCCAGCTCATTTCCTCCGTCACGTGGGCCTTCCTGCTCTTCGGGGCGATCCTGCTCGCCACCGCGGTCAAGGTGCTGCGTGACGCCCGGTCCGGCGCTGACCACGCCGTCGACGTGGGGTCACTGCGCACGGTGCGACTGGTCCGCCGGTTCTGGCCGGTCACCGACACGTATGCCGGAACCCGGCTCACCGTGCACCGAGCCGGTCGGCGGGCCCTGACCCCGTTGGCCTTGGTCGTGATCGCGATCCTCGGCACCGACATCGTCTTCGCGATCGACTCGGTGCCGGCGGTCTTCGGCATCACCGGCGACCCCTACCTGGTGTTCGCGACGAACGCGTTCGCCCTCCTGGGGCTGCGCGCCCTCTACTTCGTGCTGGCCGGTGCCCTCGGCGCACTCGTTCACCTGGGCCATGGTTTGGCGGCGATCCTTGCCTTCATCGGGGTCAAGCTCGTGCTGCACTGGGCGCACGGGGTGTGGGCCTGGGTGCCGGAGGTGCCGACGCTGCTCTCCCTCGGTGTCATCGTGGGAATCCTTGCCCTCGTGACCACGACGAGCCTGCTGGCCAATCGCAGGACGCAGGCACGGGTGGAGGAGCCGGTCGCTCGGTGACCCGCGGCGTCCCCCCGGGTGCGGCTGGGTGAGCCGGGGGTGGTGGTGAGGGCACCGGCATACCTAGGTTGGGGTCATGACCGACGCACTCCCACCGCCCCACGTCGTCGATTCCGCGCTGTGCAGCGGGGAGGTGCACGACCAGGGCGCCCAGGTGACCCGCTGGGCGCCGACGGGGGCCGAGCCGGGCCTGTACGTCAGTACGGCGGTGCGGCTCGAGCCCGGCCATGCGATCCGTGGCGGCATCCCGGTGTGCTGGCCGTGGTTCGGCCCGGGCCGGCGTGCGGTCATGACCCCGAGCCATGGCTTCGTGCGAACTGTCCCGTGGGAGCTCATCGAGCGTGTGGATGACACCGATGCCGTCACGTTCGTGCACCGGATCACCTCGGAGGTGGCCACCTCTGCCCACTTCCCGCACCCGTATGCCGTGGAGCTTCGGTCCCGCTTCGGCGCAACCCTCGAGGTCTCGCTCACCACCACGAACACCGGGACGAGCGAGTTCGACTACGAGGAGGCCCTGCACGCCTACCTCGCGGTCGGTGACGTGCGGGAGGTCAAGATCGTGGGGCTCGACGGGATCACGTTCTTCGACAAGGTGACTGGCTCGGAGCGGATTCAGGAAGGCCCACTGGTGCTCGATGGCGAGACCGACTCGGTCTATCGCACCAGCGGGCCCGTCACCCTTCATGACCCGGTGCTGGGCCGTCGTCTCGAGGTGAGCGCCGAGGGCACCAGCGATGTCGTGGTGTGGAACCCCTGGCAGGTCAAGGCGCGAGAGGCCGAGGACATCGGTGATGACGACTGGCAGCACTTCGTCTGCGTCGAGGCAGGCAACGTCCTCGAGAATGCCGTGACGCTACGCGCGGGCGAATCCCACACGGCCACCTATCGGCTCGCGATGAGCACCGCATGAGCTCCTCCTGGCTCGACACGCCATCGCACCGCTCCTGGCTCGAGCAGGGGCTCGCCCGGGTGCTCACCGCAGCCCTGCCCTCCATCCGCCGCGAGGGTGGCTTCGAGTGGCTGGATGCTGACGGCTCACCGCTGCCGGGGCGAAACCCACAGCTCTTCCTCACGGCACGCATGGCGCACACCTCCGCCATCGGGGTGCGGCACGGCATCCCGGGGTCGGGTGAGCTGCTCGACCACGCCATGGGTTCACTGGTCGGGCTGCATGCCGACACCGAGCACGGGGGGTGGCTCAGCGAGCCCGGTGTGGTGACGCGCAAGTCGACGTATGACCACGTGCACGTGGGCCTTGCGGCGGCAACCGCGCTGGAGGTCGGACACCCCGCCGCGGGGGCTCTTCTCGCGCAGGTCGTGGAGGTCATCGAGGCGAGGCTGTGGGACGAGGAGACGCAGACCCTGCGGGAGTCCTTCGCAGCCGACTGGTCGGACTCAGAGGACTATCGCGG
>JBDSNZ010000202.1:0-2838 GCA_039915055.1 Ornithinibacter sp. | reverse complement strand
CGATCATCCCCGGCTTCAACCGCAAGGCCGTGCAGATGGCGATGGCCGGCATCTACGACCTGCGCATCCACCACGACGACATCGTCACGCCGCTGCTGCGCCAGTGGGGCGTGTGGGAGCTGGAGGGCCTCGACGCCGACGGTGAGACGGCCCGTGAGGAGCTCGCGGCCGCCGTCGCAGCCCTCGACGCCGAGGCGACCCGCTTCGTCGAGAAGCGCGAGCAGCGGGCGGCCAAGCTCGCGGCCCGCCAGGAGGCGGCGGCAGGGCACTAGCCTGCTCGGGTGAGCACCGCCCTCGTCACCGACTCCACGGCATACCTGCCTGCCGACCTCCTCGAGGGGCTCGGCGTGCAGGTCGTGCCGTTGCACGTCGTCGTCGGGGGCCGCGAGCACTGCGAGGGCGTCGACATCGAGCCGGGCCAGGTCGCCGAGGCGCTGCGCGACTTCACCCCGGTGTCGACCTCGCGCCCGGCGCCGCAGGCGTTCCTCGACGCGTATCGCCGGGCCGCGGACGCCGGTGCCGACAGCATCGTCTCGGTCCACATCTCCGCCGAGATGTCGAGCACCATCGGCGGTGCGCGGATCGCGGCGGAGGAGTCGCCGGTTCCGGTGACCGTGCTCGACTCGCGAGCCCTGGGCATGGCGATGGGGTATGCCGTGCTGGCAGGCGCCCGCCACGCCGCCACCGGCGCGGGCGCCTCGGACGTGGCCGAGCTGGTGCGTGAGATGTGCGGCGCGGCGACGGTGGTCTTCTACGTCGACACGCTGGAATACCTGCGCCGCGGCGGGCGGATCGGCAAGGCGGGGGCCCTGCTCGGGTCGGCGCTGTCGATCAAGCCGATCCTCGGCCTGCGCGAGGGCAGCATCGTGCCGTTGGAGAAGGTGCGCACGTCCTCACGCGCGATCGCCCGGCTCGAGGAGCTCGCGGCGGATGCAGTGCAGCGGCTCCAGGGGTCCCACCCGGGCGAGATGGTCGATCTCGCCGTGCACCACCTGGACTCAGTCGATCGCGCCGAGCGACTGGCCGACCGGCTCCGGGGGCGGCTGGGAGAGTCCGTGGCGGTCAGGGTCGTCGAGCTGGGGGCCGTCGTCGGGGCGCACGTCGGCCCTGGCACGCTCGCCGTCGCGGTCGTGCCGCGGCCGGCGCCCTGACCCGTGGGCTGGCTCGTGCTGCAGGTCGCGCTCGTCGCGGCGCTCTGCTTCCTCGTGGGTGGGGTCAACCCGGCCACCCTCGTCGCGCGGATGCTCGGCATCGACCTGCGCACCGCCGGCTCGGGAAACCCGGGCGCGGCCAACGCGGGCCGGGTCCTGGGTCGCAAGTGGGGCGCTCTGGTGCTCGCGCTCGACGTGCTCAAGGCCTACCTCCCCACCCTGCTGGTGCTGCGCACCATGGGAACGCTGCCCGCACTGGTCGCGGGGCTGGCGGTCGTGCTCGGCCACGTCTTCAGCCCGTTCCTCGGCGGCAAGGGCGGCAAGGGGGTGGCGGCCGCGCTCGGGGCGATGCTCGCGATCGCGCCCTGGGTCGCGGTGGGTGCGGTGCTGTTCTTCGCCGTCGCCACCGTCGCTCTGCCGTTCATCGGGGAGGCGTCGGTGGTGACGACCACGGGCCTGCTCGTGGTGGGGGTGCTCGGCGCGGTGGGGGTGCTGCCCCTGGAGCGTGCCGTGGGGGTGTGGCTCGTCCTGTTGTCGTTGCTCGTGCTCTCCCGACACCGCCGCAACATCCTCGCGTGGTGGGGTCGGCGCCTCCACTGACGGGCCCAGTGCCGTCCACAGGCTCGGTCCAGGGCAGCGGCTGTCCACAGACTCTCGGTGGGTGGTCCCGGGTGCGTCCGCGCTGCCTAACGTCGCCGTATGCCGCGCCGCCAGGATCCAGAGCTTCCGTCACCCCGGGCGATGGCCCGACTTCGCGGGCGGGACCGGCCGTTCGTCCCGACGGAGGCTGACCTGGTCGGCGGCCCGCCGGATCGCACTGGCGTTCGTGGTCGGAGCGACCTGCCGACGATCCGGCACGAGCAGGCGGAGGGTGAGTCCGACACCCGGGCTGGCGTCGGGGGCAGGCACGGTGCAGCCGCGGTTCCGCGCCGTTGGGTGAGGTTGCCGCATGCGCTGGCGTCAGCCCGGTGGCAGCCGCGGGGAGCCGCGGTGGTCGGAGTCGTCATCATCTGCATGATCGTGGCGGCCATCCTCGGGGTTCGGGTTGCCTGGGCGCGCTCGGCCGACGCGGGCACTGTCATCGCTCCCGGCGGTGGCTCTCGTGCTGGCCCGGTCTCCACAGCGACTGCGGCGCAACGGAGCTCGCCGCCCAAACCGGGCGGTGGTTCCGGCGCGTCGGTGGGCGGTGGCGCCACGGCTGCCACACCAGCCGCGACGGGCGTGGCGCCCGGGACGCCGCCTCCGAGCGGTGCGGGCACCTCGATCGTGGTCCACGTCGTCGGCCAGGTGCGGTCGCCGGGAGTGCTGCGACTGCCGGCCGGGTCCCGGGTCTCCGACGCGGTCGCCGCCGCCGGCGGTGCGACGGCTCGGGCGGAGCTGAGCGGCATCAACTTGGCTCGGCTCCTCCTCGACGGGGAACAGGTGCGGGTGCCTGCGCCGGGCGAGGAGGTGCCGGAGCTCGCTGCTCCGGCGGGCGGCGGTGGTGCGGGAGGTGGCGGGAGGGGTGCGTCGACGGCGACTGGCGGGGTCGTCTCGCTCAACACCGCCGATCTCGCCGGGCTCGACACGCTTCCCGGTGTCGGGCCGGTGCTCGCCCAGCGCATCCTCGACTGGCGCGTCGAGCACGGTCGATTCACCACCGTCGACGAGCTGTCCGAGGTGAGCGGCATCGGCGAGAAGCTCCTTG
>JBDSNZ010000193.1:0-13162 GCA_039915055.1 Ornithinibacter sp. | reverse complement strand
CCGTGAGTGCGTCACTGCGTTGCTTGTCGACCTCGGGGTCGCTCTGGGTGTCGGCCCGGGTCAGGGGTCAGACCGGTGACCCTGCTTTCGCGTGCAGGGCCTGGCGTGCATACTCCAGATCGGAGGTGTTGCCATGAGCGTGACGGACAGGGCCGGTCAAGGAACAACCGCCGACCGGCAGAGTCTCGAGGAACGAGTGCACGTTGATGTGCCTCGGGTGCTCCCGCAGGACATGGTGACCACCCAAGTCGTCGACGCCCCACCGGACCCGGAGGGCGGGCGCAACACAGTCATGGAGTTCATGACGCGCAACGCCGGCTGGTAGAGCAACCGCGCACGAGGTGTGTGTCATCGCCGCGATGGCGACATGGGTGGAGACTGGTGGTTGACTCGATCAGCAGTCGATGCGTGTCGGGTCGGCGCCGGTGATGCGGGACTCGACGTCATCGGATCGCGGAGTCGATTGCCTGAGCAAGGGTCGCGATGACGGGCCAGGCGCCGTGCGAACTGTTGCCGAGCACGCTCACCGTCGTTCGGGTGTCGATGAGGTGCGTGGACCGGAACGAGGCGCCGGCGTCAAACCCCTCCAGGATGGGCGCTGGGTGCGTCCGGTGGATCCAGAACCCCAGTCCGTAGCGCATGTTCTCCTGCGGCACGTCGTGCCGAGGGCGGGTCATTTCCTGGACGGTCTCTCGGGAGACGATCTGACCCTCGAGCAGCGCCAGCCAGAACCGGTGCAGGTCGGCTGCGGTCGTGAACGCGCCGCCGTCGCCATTGCCCATGACGGGCAGGTGCAGGGTGTTCACGAGATCGCCGTCGTTGTCCAGGTAGCCCAACGCGGCATCCGCGGGTAGCTCGTTCAGCGGAAGGAAACCCGTGCCCTGCAAACCGGCGGGCTCGAACACCAAGCGCTGCACGACGTCGTGGTACGTGCCTTTCGTGGCCCGCTCGAGGAGCACCGCGAGCACCATGTATCCACCGTTGCAGTACGCGAACCTCGCGCCCGCAGCGAACTTCTGCGGGTGCCCCTCCAATGTCGGCAGGAACGCCTCCGCGGTGGTGAGCGTGTGCACCGGAAGGGAGAGGACGAAGTCGGACACCTCCCAGCCGCCGCCCTCGTCTAGGTAGTCCCCGATCCCCGAGGTGTCGGCAAGGAGGTGCTCGATCGTGACACCGTCATCGATCAGCGGCAGATCACCGCCGAGCAGTTTCCGTACCGGCAGGTCCAGCCGCAGCTCGCCTTCCTCGATGAGCCGCATGACCGCTAAGGCCGTGAACGCCTTGCTGCCGCTGGCGATCGCGATCCGCGCCCCTGGCGTCATCGGAACCTGCAAGGCCCGGTGAATGAACCCCTCGCACCGCTCAAGCACCCGCCGATCGGCGACGTCCACCGTCGCGACCCCGGTGAACGCCTGCTCAGCCACCGCTTCATCAAGGGCTCGAGCATCCACCTGAAACGCCATCCCACCGAAGGCCATCGCCGGTTCTCCTCTCATCACTCGCCTCCGCACGCCGCCGAGACAAACTGGATCGCCAGCCTCAGCACGCGTCACCCCGCCTACCTCACCTACGACTGACTCGCCGGAGGTCGGCAAGTCCTCGCTCCGTTGGGCGCCGAGCCGTCGGGGGAGACCGGCAGACTGGCGGCTACCTCACCGGCCTCGCCGTCGGTGGCGTGCAGGACGACCAGGCGGATCCGCGGGTCGTGCCGGTGCAGTGCGACGGTGCCGTAGGTGGCGTAGCTTTCGTCGTCCGGGTGGGCCACGCACACGGCTAGCGTCCGCCCACTGTTGGCCGTCATCGGCGGTTCACCCGCTGTTCGTGCGAAGCAAGGAAGGCCAGGGCGGCCTTGACCCTGCGGTTGTCGGCTTGGACGGCCTCCAGGTCCAGTGCACGAAACACCGACGCGACGTGCCCCTCGACGGTCTTGACGGCCACGGACAGGGACGCCGCGATGCCGGCGTTGGAGCGGCCCTCGGCGAGGAGGTGCAGCACCTCCAGCTCGCGCTCGGTGAGGCGGTCCAGGACGGTCCCGCGCCGGCGCGCGGCGATCATGCTGGTGATGACCTCGGGGTCCATCGCGATCCCTCCGGCGGCGACTCGGCGTAGCGCGCCGGTGAGTGCCTCGACGTTCTCGACCCGGTCCTTGAGCAGGTAGCCGATTCCTGAGTCGAAGGCGTCGAGCAGGGTGAGCACCCACGGGGCTTCCACGTAGGTCGACAGCACGAGGATCCCGAGCCTGGGGTGGCGCGCGTGCAGGTCCAGCGCGGCGCTGAGTCCCTCAGTGGTGTGGGTGGGCGGGAGCCGGATGTCGACCACGGCCAGGTCAGGGCGTTGGGCGGCAACGCAGTCCATCAGGCGCGGCACCGTGTCGACGGAGCCGACCACGGCGACGCCGGCCGCGTCGAGCAGGAGGGTCAGTCCTTCCCGGAAGATTCCCGAGTCGTCGCACACCACCACCTGCAAAGGTGCCGGTCGGTCCTCGCGCGCGGTCACGCTGCCTGCTCACCCAGGGGCAGCCGCACGGTCAGGCGTGTTCCGCGACCGGGTGGGCTGTGCAGCTGCATGGTCCCGCCGAGTCCGCGCACCCGGTCCTGCAGTCCCAGCAGCCCTGTTCCGTTCCTGGTGCTCGCACCCCCCGGGCCGTCGTCGGTGACCGACAGCAAGAGGCGGTGCCGATCCGCGACCGCGGCTACGTCGACGTGCGCGTCGCAGGCGTGCTTGAGGGTGTTGGCCACGGCTTCGGCGACGACGAAGTACGCGGTGGTCTCGACAGCCGCCGGGAGTCGCAGACCGTCACACAACGACTGGTCCAGGGACAGGACCACCCGCCCGTTGGGCCGCGTCAGTGCCGTCAACCCGGCACCGAGCCCGCCTTGGCTCAGCGTCGCCGGGTGGATCCCCTTGGCCAGGTTGCGCAGCTCCTCCAGCGCCGTGGACAGCTCGTCGCGCGCCTGCTCAACGACCGGTTTCATCGCGTCGCCTCCCTCGGCGAGAGTGGCTCGGGACAGGGTGGCCAAGACCGCCAGAAGTCGCTGCTGAGCACCGTCGTGCAGGTCGCGCTCGAGCTGTCTGCGCTGCGCCACACCCGCCTCGACGATGCGGTTGCGTGACTCACGGATCTCCACCAGGTGCGCCTCGCGTTCCACCGCGAGCCGGGTGTTCTCCAGCAGCAGGGACGTGGCCGAAACAGTGACCCGAAGCCGCGACGGGTCCAGCTCCACGGACGCGTCGGCGGTCAGCTGGGCCGTCGGCGTGCTCCCGTCGATGAGCAGCGTGCGCACCACCCGCCCCCGCGGCTCCGCCCCGACCACCGGCGTTCCGTCAGCCTCGAACCACTGACCGTCGATGGCGAACCGCAGAGCCAGCGTGGGGTCGTCCAGCTCACTGCGTAACACGTCCTGGACGGCAGGCGCGTCGCCAGACGCAGCGAGCAGGTGCTCCACGACCAGAGACTGGCGAGCGGCCCCTCTCAGGGCGAGGACGAGCAGGGCGGCAGGAGCAGCTGCGGCGAGGACCGCGTGCACCCAGGCGAGGACGGCCGAGGTGGCCGGGCTCATCCATCCCGCGGCAACCAGCTGCGGGGCCGCCTCACGCAGGAGCAAGCCCACGGCCAGCAGTACACCCGAAGCCGCAACAACCCGCACGGCCGTGCGTGCGGGCCCTCGAGCCCGGTGCCACCGCCGCGCCTGCAGGACACAGAACCAGCCCATCAGGACCGCCAGCATCGCGTTGGCACCCCGGTTGATGTGGACCGTGAAGTCAGTCGCCGGGTACAACGTGAGCCAGTCCTCGGTGTTCGCACCCTCGTTCACCGGCTGCCACAGCAGCGAGCTGGCCAACCGCGGCACGAGAGCCCACACCCATAGCAGCGCGACGAGCCATTGCCCCGACACGGCCTCGTCCCGAGTGCCCGGGTACGTCAACAGCACCGAGGCCAGCAACGGGACCAAACACCAGCCGAAGGTCCAGCCAACCTGCAGCCAGTAACCACTGAGGCCAGCCGTCAAGGAGTTCTCCAGGTTGGTCACCCCCACGAAGAAGGCCGCCAACAGCACCTGAGTCGAGATGCGCGCCATCGCCCGGTCGGCCATCAGCAGCACCCCAACCAGGGTGAGCATCACCTGCGCCGCCAGCGAGGGACCCGCCGACCAACCGTCGGCAGCGACGGCGACCGCGCTCATCAAGAACCCGGTGACGCACGCCGCTGCGAGCAGGGCGTGGCCGGCGCGCAGTGCCCGTGCTCTGACCACACGTCGAGTGTCCACCACGAGGCGTCTGCTGTCCCAGGGTTAACCCCCATCAAGCACGGGTGGCAGCCCGCTGGTTCACGTAATGCGCGTGACCCACGCTCGACAGATGACAACGCACACCCCTCCGCGGGCCGCCCCCCTGGCGATCGCCCCGGTGCACCACACCCTCGCCGCGGCATTAGGGACTCTCCTCCTCGTCGTCCTGATGGTTCTCGCGAGCGCCCTGGTTCAGGCCACGACCAGCCCGCAACGGTCAACCTCCACACCCAGCCAGGTGCGGCTGCCGAGCCCGCAACCTCTCCCGCCTGTAGTGGTGCCCCCCGAGTACCACCCGCAGACGCCAGTCGCCCGCTGAGACGCCGCGCGCGGACGGGTGGACCGCCACGCCGTCAGGAGTGATCGCCATCCGAACAGCGTGACGCCTTTACGGATTCGCCTCGCTGAGGACGGGACATCCGAGCACGGGCGATGCGCTTTGGCGACCCGCGTCACATCGCCACGAGTTGGGCTGCTCTCTTGGTCGCACTTTGGGACGTCCAACTCGCCGTCGACAGCGACTTCTGAGTGCCTATCGGTCCCTGACGGGTCGCGTCCCAGTGTGAGGCTGGTAGCCGGGGGCAGTCGTAGGAGCTCGGGGTCTGGGCAGACACAGGGATCACCGCTCGTGGGCGATGATCCCTGTGTCAGCTCGTATCAGCGGACCGTGACGCCTTCTCGTTCCTTGCTTTGCGCGGTGGCGGCTTCCGTTGTCTTCCATACCTTGGCCCGCGTCAGCAGCACGACGGCCACGGTGACGACGGCCCCGAGCGTCGCGATGCCGGTCTCGCCGGCGATGAGGGCCAGACTCACCGGGGTGGTCGAGGCGACGAGGACGAAACCGAAGTCGAAGGTGATGTTGGCGGTGGTGTGGCCGAGGGTGACGGCCCAGGTGCTACCCGAGCGGTCCCACAGCCATGCGTAGAAGACGCCGGCTGCGGTGATCGTCAGCACGGCGATCGGTGCTGCGATCCAGCGTGAGCCCTCGGTGTCGTAGGTCGTGGCGATGAGGATGAGCGGCAGGTGGAACAGCCCGTGGACGAACCCTGTGGTCACGGCTGCGCGCCGCTTTGTGGTGAGCTGCTGGACGCGGGGGAGCATGAAGCCGCGCCAACCGATCTCCTCGCCCATCAGGATCACCATCATGACCGCGAAGTTGATGACCGTGTTGGTCGCGAAGTTGAAGGTCGTGACGCCGGTGATGTGCAGTGGGCGCAGCTGACCAGCCCCCACCAGCACCGCCGCACCGAACGCAACGCCGCAGACCAGGAGTGGAACACCGAGCGCTGCGCGCCAGGTGCTGACGCCGGCCCGGCCGACGCCGATGCTGCGCCAGAGCTGTCGGCGGGTGCCGCGACGGAACATCGTGAACGTCAGGATGGTGACGGCCGTGGCCGGGATCAGGGCAGAGAGGACGACGTTGATGTGTGCGTCAGGGAGGGCGAGGGCCAGGGCGATCGCGAGGCCGAAGGTGATGGTGGTGAAGGCGAGGACCTCGCGCAGTGGAGCGCGACTCGGGGTGTGGTTCTGGGTGGTTTCCATGTCTTGAGCCTCGTCGCCCGTCAGGGTCTCCCGCGTCTGGCTGGCGGCCCCTCCTGCAGAGGTCTGGAGATAGAGTCAGCCGCGACCCGGGACCGCGAGCCCGCTCTCGTAGGCATACATCACGAGCTGCGCTCGGTCGCGGAAGCCCAGCTTGGTCAGCAGGTGACTGACGTGGGTCTTCACCGTGCCGTAGCCCAGGTGCAGCAGCGCCGCGATCTCCTGGTTGGACAGCCCCTGCGAGACCGCGAGCAGCACCTCGCGCTCACGCTCGGTCAGGCCGTCTTCGGATGCCGGGTCGCGACCAGCCGGCAGCGCGGCGAACCGCTCGATCAGCCGCCGGGTCACCCGCGGGTGGAGCAGCGCCTCACCGGCCGCGACGACCTCGATGGCGTCGAGCAGCTGGCCGGGTCGGGTGTCCTTGAGCAGGAACCCGCTCGCCCCGGCCCGCAGAGCCTCGAGCACCACTTCGTCTTCGTCGAACGTGGTCAGCACGAGGATCCGCGTCTCCTGGCAGGCCGGGTCGGCGAGGATCGTGCGGGTCGCCGCGAGACCGTCCAAGTGCGGCATCCGGACGTCCATCAGCACCACATCGGGGGCAGTACGCCGGCACAGCGTCACCGCCTCCAGCCCGTCGCGCGCTTCCCCGACGACCTCGATGCCTGGTGAGGAGCCCAGCAGCAAGACGAACCCGGCCCGCACCAAGTCCTGGTCGTCGACCACCGCGACCCTGATCATCGGCCAGCTCCCGCGGGCAGGGTCGCGTGAACACCGAACCCATCGCCATCGGCGCCGTGATCCAGGGCACCACCGACGAGGCGGGCACGCTCCCGGAGCCCGAGCAGCCCGTGGCCGGCCCCGTTGATGCTGGCGGCGGCACGTCGCGGACCGGGGTCCCTGATCTCGATGTCGAGCTCCTTGTCGTTGATCACGACTTTGACCGTCGCGGCCGCCGCAGATGAGTGCTTGATGACGTTGGTGAGCGACTCCTGCACGATGCGGTAGGCGGCCAGCGAGACCGCAGCATCGACGCCCTCACCCGGACCAATCCTGACCAGCTCGACCGCCAGGCCCGCGCACCGCACGTCCTCGACCAGGGCCGCGAGGTCGTCCAGGCCGTGGGTCGGAGGTCGGGTGCCGTCCTCGCTCTCCTCGCGCAGCATCCCGAGCATCGTCCGGGTCTGTTCAAGAGCCTTGCGGCTGGTGTCAGCGATGATCCCGAGGGACTGCTCGGCGGCGGCCGGATTCGTGCGGATCACATGCGCCCCCACCCCCGCCTGCACGGCGATCAGCGACATGCTGTGCGCGACCACATCGTGCAGCTCCCGGGCGATCCGCAGCCGCTCCTGGGTCACCGCCTTCTGCACACGGTCACGCTGCTGCTCCCGCCGCGACCTCAGCGCCTCCGCCAGGGCCCACGCCGCCACGAGCAGCGCGACACCCAGCGCGACGTCCTTGGTCCGCAGGTCCGGGACCCCCGCCAACCCGAGCCCCAGGAAGCATGCGACCCCGGCGCCGAGCCCCACCACCCCGGCGCGCCGGCTGCCGTACGTGGCAAGGGAGAACAAGCTCAGGGGCATCAGCACCCCCAACAACCCGATGTAGTGGAACGTGCCACTCACCACCAGCGCGCCGATCAGGAACGCGGCATACGACGCTACCGGCCGCGTCCGCCGCCACGCCAGCGACCCGGCGGCGACCGCTGTCGCCAAGGACGAGACCGCGTTTGGCTCGTGAAGTCGCGGGTCGATGGCGCCCAAGTCGGCCGCCATCAGTGACGCCAGCGCAAGGGCTGCCGCCACGGCCCCGATGACCGGATCAACGAACGGGTCGACGCGGCGCGCGACCGATCCCCACACACTCCGCCGGTGAGCCGGCTCAGCCACCTTGGCGCTCATGGCCCGAGGCTACGGCGGGAAGAGTGCCCCCGTCCTCTGCCCACAGACATACCGGCGTGAGTCCGAAGGTAGAGGAGGAAGTCCGGCAGCCGCGATGGTCGACGGGCCGACTCCCCAGCAGTTCGGCACACGGGCTCATACCTCTTTTGGTGGCAAGCTGAGGTCGCCGAGCTCAGCCTTCGGCTGCCGCCTTCAGCCGGCACCCCACAGCTTGGATCAGGGCGTCGACTCGGGGATGATCGAGTTGCTCCGCCGCCAAGTGCTCGCTCCGTCTCTGATCGCTGAGGTCAAGCGCCGTGGAAGCCGTTGAGGAGAAGCCAGAACACCAGCACCCCAATCAACGCCAGCAACATCCCCCACGCCGCACCAGTGAGCGCACGCATCCCCGTGGGCGCGCCTGCCCGCGCCATGGCCGGGAGGGCCAGGGTGACAGCGGTGCCGATCACAGCCATGACGAGCAGGTATACCGGGATGATCCAGTTCTCGGTACCCGGCCCGTCGAGCACGGATGCGACCAGGGGCAGGCCAAGGGTCGCGGCGATCAGCAGGAGGAAGAATAGAGGGAGCGGACGGCGTACAGCGAGGATTCTCATGCCCCCAACCATCCACGCAGAATCATCCGAGCGCATCGGCCTTCAGACCAAAACCGGCCGTCCCGCAGGCCTATTTGTAAGGGATCGACCTACGTCCTCAGACGGAGGCGGACGTCGCGCCGCAAGTCGGACGCTCAAGCAAGCGTGAGAGTCGCGGGTGAGGAGACACCATGAGGATGTCGGCTCAGGCCCCGCCGACGCCATGGACGCTTCAGGGCACCTCCGCGGCTTCTTCGGTTTGGTGCACGTCGCACCCTCTCTCCGCCGCGAGCCTGAGCAGCCCCAGGCCGACGCCTCCCCCGGAGGCACCACGCCGGCGACCGAAGCGTCACACGGTCTACTCCGTGCGGCTCAGCGCCGAGAACGACCCCTAGGTGCAACGTGTCGCTTCCGAAAGCACCTGCCCGCCTCCACGCATGACCGGTCTTGGATCCTGGAACGACGCGACCGCGAACGCTTCGCTTGACCTGCCCCACTTCGCCGCGTAGAGGGCGCACTCGCTGGCCAGGTCAAGCCGTGGCATAATTGTGGCATGAGTCGCACACGCTTGAGCACCACGGTGGACGCCGACCTTCTGGAAAGCGCCCGGCAGGCGTCTGGCAAGCCGGACTCCGCGCTCGTCGACGAAGCCCTCGCAGCCCTGCTCGCCCGGCACCGCGCAGCCGATGTGGACGCCAGGTACGGCGCCTACGATGCTCACCCGCTCGACGAGCCGGACGAGTGGGGAGACCTGGCGTCGTTCCGGCGTGCGGTCGCGGCCTCGTGACCGACCTGCCCGCACGCGGGGAGGTGTGGTGGTGCGAGATGCCCGAGATCGGCCGCCGGCCGGTCGTCGTCCTGTCTCGTGATGTCGTGATCCCGCGGCATCGTCGAGCACTGATCGCCCCATGCACGACCACCATCCGAGACCTCCCGAGCGAGGTCCGCCTCGAGCCCGGCGAGGACCCGGTGCCGCTTCGTTCGGCGGTCAACCTGGATTCGGTGGAATCCGTCTCGATCGCAATGCTGGTCGAGCGTCTCGGCCGGCTGGCCGAGGACCGGATGCGGCAGGTCTGCGCCGCCCTGGCTGTCGCGGTCGACTGCTCAGACTGACCGCAGCCGCTCACCGCTGCCCGACTCTGCGGCAATCGTCATGACCGAAGCCGATGCACTCCAGCCGGAAGTGCATCTCTCCGCCGCGAGTCGACCTGTTCGCTCACGTCGCCAACAGCAGTGGCATACTTGTGGCATGAGTCGCACACGATTGAGCACCACGGTCGACGCGGACCTCCTAGAGAGCGCCCGGAAAGCATCTGGGAAGCCGGACGCGGCGCTGGTCGACGAAGCACTTGCTGCATTGCTGGCCCGGCATCGCGCCGCGGAAGTGGACGCCAGCTACGTGGCATACGACGCCTACCCTCTGGACGAGCCAGACGCATGGGGAGATCTTGCGTCGTTCCGACGTGCGGTTGCCGCCTCATGACAGATCACCCTGCGCGAGGGGAAGTGTGGTGGTGCGAGACGGCTGAGATCGGCCGGAGGCCGGTCGTCGTGCTTTCTCGTGACGCCGTGATCCCGCGCCATCGCCGAGCACTGATCGCGCCCTGCACGACCACCATTCGGAGCCTCCCGAGCGAGGTCCTCCTTGAACCCGGCGAAGATCCGGTGCCGCTGCGCTCGGCAGTGAACCTGGACTCGGTCGAAAGCGTCTCGATCGCGATCCTCGTCGAACGGCTGGGACGGGTGGCAGAGGATCGGATGCGTCAGATCTGCGCGGCGCTCGCGGTCGCGGTGGACTGCTCGGACTGAGCGGCGATCGACCCGCCTGTGCCGGGCCCTCGTGCCGCCCCCAAGAGTTGCGAGGCGCGTCTGACTGGCCGAGGGTGCGTCATTGCGCCGCGAGTTGGGCTCAGGCGAAGCGCGATCCGCGCGTCCGGCTCACGAGTAGAAGGTGGCCCACTCCGCCGGAAGGTGACATACCCGTTCAAACGCGAGTTGGCCGCTGGCGGTGTCACCTTCACGGTGACGTTGCGGCTTCGAAAGATCGCGCCGCGGCCCGACTACCGCTGGCTCACCTGTCCGGCCGGAGACGCTGCGCTGAAGAAGGCTCCTCGGGCCCACGCGCTGGTCGATGCCCACCGCGACGTTGCGGCGGTTTGGCTATCGGTTCACCACGAGTCGGGTGCAAGAACTCGATAGAGGCCTGAAAGCGGCGCAGGAAGGCGTCGTCGTTGGTGTTGCGCTGGTTGGTGGCCACAATCACCAGACCAGGGTGGGTCTCGATCGCCTGGAGCAGGTAGGCCACCTCCTGGTTGGCGTACCTGTCGTGGGAGTCGCGAACCGCGGTGCGCTTCCCGAACAGGGCGTCAGCCTCGTCGAAGAAGAGGATCCAGTCCTTTTCCCGGGCAGCGTCGAAGAGCCTAGACAGGTTCTTCTCCGTCTCGCCGATGTACTTCGACAGCACGCGCGCGAGGTCGATCCGGAGCACCGGTCGGCCCGCGGTCTTGCCGAGCAGCGTGGCTGTCAGCGCCTTGCCCGTCCCCGCAGGGCCGTGGAATAGCACCCGGTAGCCCGCCTTGACGCGCTTGCCCAGCTCCCGGTCGCCCATCGGCACAAAGTCGTCCTTCACCCAGTTCTCGATCTCCTGGATCTGGTGCTGGGTCTTGGGGTGCAGGACGACGTTTTCCCACGTCCTCTCCGTCTGGAGGTGCGCAGCGGGAAAGGCACTGCTGAACGAGGGAAGGTCGCCCGACCCGATGGTGAGGCGTTTCACCGCCTCCCGGCCTGGTACCAGCCGGCCGCTCATCACCGGTTCTCCTGCGGGGGGCTCTGGCGCATCTGTCATAGTCCTCAGTAAACGCCTCCTCGCCCCAGCAGAGGGGCCTCAGACCTCGAACGCGTACGAACGGACCAGCCGCGCGGATGACCACCCCCTCCCGCCCTGAGTCATTCCGCCGACTGTCGATCGCCTCCCCAACCCTTCGGCGCCCCGCCGATGACGAGCAATCGAAACGTGCCCCCTTTCGCCCCCAGAAGCCGCGTCGCGTCGCACCGCGCCTAGTTACTGTCGGGTGTGGCTACTTTCGTTCTCATCCCTGGCGCCGGTGGGTCGGCGTGGGTCTGGAGTCGCGTGACTCGGCTCCTGGTCGAGGCAGGCCATGAAGCGATCGCGGTTGACCTCCCAGGCGACGACGAAGCCGCCGGACTGTCCCGCTACACCGAACTGGTGGTCAGCGCGATCGGTTCACACGCCGACGTTGTACTCGTCGCAGGGTCGCTCGGAGGCTTCACCGCGCCCCTCGTCTGCGAGCGGGTGTCCGTGCGCGAGCTAGTGCTGGTCAACGCGATGATCCCTGATCCTGGTGAGGTCGCACGCGACTGGTGGGCTCACACCGGCGCGCTCGAGGCCCAGCAGGAGGCGGCCCGCGCCGGTGGCTACGGTCTCTTCGACGTTGCAACGTACTTCCTGCACGATGTCGACGCCGAGATCGCGGCTGAGGGCGAGCCGTATCAGCGCTTCGAGGCCGACATCGTTTTTGAATCGGTGTGTGACTTCAAGGCGTGGCCGGCCGCCAGGATTCGCGTTCTCGCCGGCGCTGACGACCGCTTCTTCCCGGTCGGATTGCAGCGCCAGGTCGCTCTCGACCGGCTCGGCATCGAGGCCGACGTCCTTCCGGGTGGTCACCTGCTGCCACTGGTGCAGCCGCGGCTGGTGGCCGACTATCTGATGCAGACCACCCGCCGCCCCTGAGTGCGTCTCACCGCCGCGAATCGCCCTCGGCAGTCATCCTGCACCCGCGCTGAGGCGGGCAACTAGCCTTTCCCCCAGCACCACATCATGCGGTAGCTCCCTCAGCGCCCACCCTTCGACGTCGGCGCCCTGGCGTCGAAGGACAGCGGCGAGGAAGGCCCAGTGGCTCGCCACCATGTCGTCCTGCGAGTACCCGTCGAACGCCTCATCGGGCCCGACGACCACCCGTGCTGTGTCCTCGATCTCCTCCGCCGACGTCGAGGACCAGATGTCTGGAGGGCCGGAGACACTCCAGCCCCGATCATCGAGAAGGAGCACTCGGTCGCCGTTCGAGAGGAGTGCCTCATGCCTCGCTGACACGGACAGCCGTCGAGGGTCAGCGACCGCGTCGTCGACCTCCACGGACGTCACCAACCGCGTCACATGCAGCACACGCTCATGATCACACTGACGTGCCCGGGAACGCGGTCCGTAACCACGCAGATCTGCCCCACTTCGCCGCGAGGCGACCGCACTCTCCGCGGCATGTCCCTGTGGCCGGCTGGTATCTGGTGCGATGCTTTGGTGATGGGCGCTGAGGGCGGGTCGCGTCGTAGCTGCGGCGTTGTCCGCGCCCGCATGGACCTCGATGCCGGTGACACAGCTTCAGCGCGGCACCGGCTCAAGGGGTACTTGGTCGACCGGCCGACCGACCTGGAGGCCCGTCGCCTGCTCGCTCAGGCCTACCGCATGGATGGGCAGCTCGATGCCGCCGGGCTCTGGGGCTACTTGGAGGCCGATGCGGCGGCCGCCGAGGAGCGCGCAGCCTTCGAGAGTTCATGCCTTCACCGCCGAGGGCCGCGCTGGGTGGCGACCAGCACCGTGGAGGCACTGAAGTGGCCGGTTGGCGCCGCGATGCCTGAAAGCGACGCAGATCAAGTGCTCGCCCGGCTGAACGTGGCCGCTGTGGCGGAGAGGGCGGCATGGGAGTTGGCCATCAATCCGGCTCCCTTACGGATCGCCGAGCGCCTCGCGAAGCACCTCCGAGCGGCCAGCCGAGCAAAGGTCAACAAGGCTCGGCGACGCTCGGATTGAGTCAGGCCCCAGGCCGTCATTTTCAAGGTCGCGCAGCCA
>JBDSNZ010000105.1:0-3710 GCA_039915055.1 Ornithinibacter sp. | reverse complement strand
CCAGCAGCTGGGCCAGGGTGAGATCGCCGAATCACCGATCACCGGAACCTGGGCCGGGGCCGGCGGCGTTTTCGCGACCGTGCTGGCCTGGGGCACGGTGCTGGTGCTGGTGCTGGTCGCTGGGGCTGCCGCGGTGCTGGTCGTCCGCGCGCTGATGAGCGCGTGGCGGAACCGGCGGCTGGCGCCTGACGCCGACGCAGAGGTGGCGCCGACCCTGGAGGCCATCGCCCTCGCGGTGTCGGGGGGAACCGAGGACCGCCTCGAGGCGCTGGCCGAAGGGTCTCCGGCCGAGGGGATCATCCGGGCCTGGAGCCTCCTGGAGGTGACCTTGGCGGGCGCAGGGGTGCCCCTCGTCGCCTCTCGCACATCCACCGAGGTCACCCTCGACGTGCTCCACCGGTTCGCCGTCGACCGGGACGCGCTCGGGGAACTCGCTGCGCTCTACCGCGAGGCCCGATACTCCCGCCACGACCTGACCGAGGCCGACCGGGCCCGCGCCGAGGCGGCCCACCACACCCTCGACACCCACCTCAGGTCGCTCGCGCCCGGAAGCCGGGAGGCACGTCGTGGCTGAGCGCCGAGCCGGCCGTCGGGTTGCCCCGTTCGCGATCCTCGGGCTCGCGGCCCTGGTGCTCGCCGTGGCTCTGCGCGGCTCCGTGGCCCTGCTGGCCATCGCGACCGGGGCCGTGGGAATCGGCCTGCTGCTGACCGGCATCCCGCTCCTGCGCGACGACGGCATCGACTGGGACTGGCAACCCAAACGATCCGATGAGGTGCCACCGGAGCCGGGAGTCGCCCGACTCCGGCTGCTGCTCGACCCCGGCGGGGCGGACCCCGGCGCGCCCGAGCGGCTGCAGGCCCTGGTCCGCGCCCTCGCGCACGACCGGTTGAGCACCCGGGCGAGGGTGCCGGGCCCGGACTCACCCGCACCCGGGCCGAACACGACCCTGACCCGCTACCTCGCCGACCCCCCGCGGCGCCTCGACCTCGATGAGATCGAACGCGTCATCACCGACCTCGAGAGCCTCACCCCCCGAAGGACGCCATGACCGACATCCCGACCGCCCACCAGCGCATCACGGCAGTGCTCGACGAGGTCGACACCGTCGTCGTCGGCAAGCGCTCGGCCACCGAGGTGGTGCTGGCCGGCATCCTCGCTGGCGGGCACGTGCTGATGGAGGACTTTCCCGGGCTCGGGAAGACGCTCGCGGCCCGGACGTTCGCCCAGACGCTCGGCCTGGACTTCACCCGGGCACAGTTCACCCCCGACCTGCTGCCCGCGGACCTCACGGGGTCGTTCATCTTCGACCAGCGCACCTCGGAGTTCCAGTTCCGGCAGGGCCCGGTCTTCACCGGCCTGCTGCTCGCCGACGAGATCAACCGCACCCCGCCCAAGACGCAGTCCGCCCTGCTCGAGGCGATGCAGGAGCACCAGGTGACGGTGGAGGGGCAGACCTTCGCGCTGCCGCGCCCCTTCCACGTGCTCGCGACCGCCAACCCGGTCGAGTACGAGGGCACCTACCCCCTCCCCGAGGCGCAGCTCGACCGGTTCCTCGTGCGGGTCAGCTTCGGCTACCCCACCGCCGAGGAGGAGTGGGAGGTGCTCGGGCGACGCATGGCGCGGCGCCGCGAGGACCAGCAGGCTGCGCGGGTGATCGACGCCGCCGAGCTGATCGCGCTCCAGGACGCCATGGAGGACGTCACGGTCTCGCCCGAGGTCGGTCGCTACTGCGTCGCGCTGGCCCGGGCGACCCGGGAGCACGACCACTCCCTCATGGGGGCCTCCCCGCGCGGGTCGCTGGCGCTGATGCTCGTGAGCCGCTCGTATGCCGTGGTGCGGGGCCGCGACTACGTCACCCCTGACGACGTCAAGGCCGTCGCCGGATCGGTGCTGGAGCACCGGGTGGTCGTGCGCCCGGAGCTGTGGATGAGTGAGATCAGCGCGCGCAGCATCGTCGCCGACGTGCTCCGGAGCGTCGCGACCCCGCGCATCGCCGTGCGCCCGACGTGAGCACCGTGTGGCGTCCGACCCGGGCCTTCGGCAGGGCCGTCGCCATCGGGTTGGGTTTCCTGGTCTTCGCGGCGATCGCCGGCCGGGCGGACGTCGCCGTGCTCGTGACACCGCTCGCGGTCCTGGTGGTGTGGGCGATGAGCACCCGCCCGACACAGGCACCCTCGGCCACCAGCGCGGTGAGCCAGCCTCTTCGGCGTCAGGGCGAGTCGCTGACCTGGCGCGTGGACGTCACTGCGGTGGAGGGGCTGCGCGACGTGGTGGGCAACCTGTCCGGGGACCGGTGGGCCACCACCACCCCGAGACACGGCCACGTGGCGGCCGCCGCGCCCACAGCTGCCCGCTCTGCCGCGCGATCTGCCGCGCGCTCCGTGCCGATCGGGGTGGGGGTTCGGTGCGACCGGTGGGGGGTGCGACGCCTCGGCCCGGCTCAGGTGGGTGCCTTCGGTGACTTCGCAGCGTTCGTCTGGGTGTGGCCGGCGCAGCCCACCGAGACGGTGGCCACGGTGCCCGTCCCGGGAACCTTCACGGCCCGAGGCTCACTCCCGCACCCGGTCGGCCTGGTGGGAGCGCACCGGTCGAGTCGTCCCGGGGGTGGCACCGAGCTGGCCGACATCCGCGCCTTCCGCGCTGGGGACCGGCTCCGGAGGATCAACTGGCCGGTCTCGCTGCGCACCGGCGCGCTCCACGTCACGACCACCTACGCCGACCAGGACGCGGAGGTGCTCGTCGTCGTCGACGCGATCCGCGACCTGGGGGAACGGGACCTCGCGCTCGGTCTGGTGACCAGCCAGGACATCGCCGTCGAGGCCGCGGGGGCGGTCGCCGCGCACTACCTCTCCACCGGTGACCGGGTGGGACTCTCGGTGCTCGGCGGGGCGGCGCTCGTGGAGGTGCCGGCGGTCGGTGGGCACCACCAGCTGGCCCGCATCCTCCTGGCCCTGGGGCGCGCCGCACCGAACCGGGGCACCGTCGGGGAGGAGAAGGCACTGCGCGTCCAGCTGCGCCGCGGCGCCAAGCCGGGGACGCTGGTCGTGCTGCTGTCAGCCCTGGTGTCGGCGGAGGCGCTGGCGCAGGCGGTACGCCTCTCCCGGCGTGGGCACGTCGTCATCGTCATCGACACCCTGCCGCCCGAGCTCCTCACACCCGACACCCACGGCCCGGCGGTTCGCGCGGCCACCGGGGTCACCGACGACCGGCTCGCCGCAGTGGTCTGGAGGCTTCGACTCCTGGAGCGCGAGCGCGAGGTCCGCGCCTGCACCGACCTCGGTGTGCCCGTCATCAGGTGGCAGGGGGCCGGGTCACTGGATGCCGTGCTGCGTGGCGTCAGCAGGCGCGCCCGGGCCCCGAGGGTGGTGTCCCGATGATCCCCGCAGCGCGATGGCGCGCCGTGGCCCTCGCAGTCGTGGTCCTCGCCGACCTCGTCGTGCTCGGCGTGGTCACGACCTTGACGGTCGGGCTGCTCCTCGTGGCGGCGCTCCTGCTGGCCGCCGCGACGCTGTGGGGTCTGCTCCGGCCCGGCGGGTGGGGCGCGCTCGCCCTGGTGCTGACCCAGGTTGGCCTGGTGGCGAACGCCGGCCACTCCCCCGAGACGGCCGCGGACTGGGCACTGGCGGCGGTCGCAGCGATCGCCGTCTGTGCCACCCACCTCACCCTCTCCCTCCTCGGGGCGTGGCCGGTGCGGGCCGCGCTGCCCACC
>JBDSNZ010000097.1:0-3277 GCA_039915055.1 Ornithinibacter sp. | reverse complement strand
TCGGCGAGCAACCGCGGCCGCAGCCGGCGCATCGTCGTGACACCCCACCCCGTGCCGAGCTCGACCAACATCCGGGTCACCGTCGGCAACGCCTCAGGCACCAGTCGCGGCTCCAGACGCTGGACCTCGCGCAGCACCGCGGTCGCCAGCGAAGGTGAGACCGCCCCGCAGACCACACCGGCCCAGACGATGCCCTGGGGCGAGTCGGGGTCAAGATCGCCACCCTCCGGCCGCCACACCGACGTCGGTGTCGCCACCACCTGAGCAACGGCCACGACAGCCCCCGCACCACCCTGACGCAACGACGGCGCATGGTCACAAACCCAGGTGTGCGCGTTGGTCCCCGACTCCGCCACCTCCCCCCGGTTCACCGCCTCCACCGTGATCGACACCCGAGCAGCCGCCGACAGCGACGCCACCCGATCCGTCAGCGTCATCAGCTCGGCCAGCTCACTGCCCGACCCCTGGTGCAACACGGCATCCAAACCCTCAAGACCCTCAACGGCAGCCACCAGCCGGGAGCGACGCTCCTGGAGACTGAACGGCTGCTGGTCCATGCCAGCAATTCTATCGGACACCCGTTCGAGAAGCAATGAGAGAGGCGGGCGAGTTCGCTTACAGCAGAATGTTATTCGTCGAATCAGTGGGGCCACCGAGTCATCCGCGTCAGGTCCACCGCACCGGTGCTCCGCGCCCGAGACCCCTACGGGTTGATGCGGTGGCCGTACGCCATCTGCTCGAGGCGGGCGATGCGCTCACCCATCGGCGGGTGGGTCGCCATCAGGCGAGAGACGTCCTGGGCCCGGAACGGGTTGGCAATCATCATGTGGCTCGCGTTGACGACGTCATTGGTGGGCGCCAACGGGGCCCGGGCCGTGCCGAGCTCGAGCTTGCGCAGGGCTGACGCGAGCGCCAGCGGGTCGCCCGTGAGTGTGGCGCCGTCCTCGTCGGCGTCGTACTCGCGGGTGCGCGAGATCGCGAGCTGCACGACCATCGCGGCGAGGGGCGCGAGGATCGCCAGGGCGAGCCCGGCGATGGGGTTGCGGTCCTCGTTGTCGCCACCGCCGAAGAACATGCCGAAGGACAGGAACTGGCCGACCGTGCCGATCACGCCCGCGACTCCCGCGGCGACCGAGGAGATGAGGATGTCGCGGTTGTAGACGTGCATCAGCTCGTGGCCGAGCACCCCTCGCAGCTCACGCTCGTCGAGCAGTCCCAGGATGCCCTCGGTGCAGCAGACGGCGGAGTTCTCCGGGTTGCGGCCCGTGGCGAAGGCGTTGGGAGCCGGCGTCGGTGACACGTAGAGCCGCGGCATCGGCTTGCCGGCGCGCGTCGAGAGGTCGCTGACGATGCGGTACATCACGGGCGCCTCGGCCTCGCTGACCGGGTAGGCGTGCATCGCCTTGATGGCGAGCTTGTCGGAGTTCCAGTAGCCGTAGGCCGTGGTTCCGACCCCGAGGAGGGCGAAGAGGAGGAGGAAGGAGCTGTTGCCGAAGTAGGACGCGGCGAACCATCCCATGAGGAGGAAGAGCGTCCAGATCCCGCCGAAGAGCGCGGCCGTCTTGAGGCCGTTGAAGTGCCGGTGCATGTCTCCTCCAACGCTCGGGTGACGGGATTGCGTTCCACCGTGATCGTATGCCGTGCGCCATCTCAGCGAAGCAGGCCCAGGAGCAGGTGGGGCAGCACGCTGAGGGCGAGAAGGATCACCGAGCCCACCACGATCACGGCAGTGACACCCCGCAGGCGTGGCGGTAACTCATCGGGTTCGGCGACGGCGGCCGGCTGCCCGAGCAGCACTGCGAACCAGCGCAGGTACACGGCGAGCCCCAGGACCACGGAGACGACGGCGACCGCCACGAGCGGCCACAGGCCTCCCTCGACCACGGGACGAAGGGCGATGACCTTGACGACCAATCCGATGACGCCCGGTGGCAGGCCCGCGAGGACGAGCAGCGCCACACCGAGGGACAGCCCCGCCAGGGGGTCCCGGCGGATCAACCCACGGTGCCCCTCCAAGGATGCCGACCCCACCTGCGCGACGGCCGCGAACGCGACGACGGTGGCGACGGCATACGTCAGCACGTAGGCGACCGTGGCGCGGACCCCGTCGGCCGTGAGCGCCGCCAACGGCATCACCACCCACCCGGCCTGCGCCACGGTGGACCACGCGAGGAGCCTGGTGGGGTCGTCCTGGCGCATCGCCATGATGTTGCCGAGCAGCATCGACGCGGCCGCGAGCACACCGAGGACGAGCACGATCTGCGGGGCGTCGCTCCCGACGAACGGCGTGACCACCACGATGAGCGCGGCAACGGCGGCGACCTTCGATGCCGCGGCGAGGAACGCTGCCGTGCCGAGGTCGGCAGTCGAGAACGCCTGAGGGGTCCACGCGTGGAACGGCACGAGGGAGAGCTTGAACCCCAGACCGGCCACGAGCACCGTCACGGCGAGGACGAGCACCGCGCGGCGCGACGGGTCGGCCCACGCCGCGGCGAGGGAGTCCCCCGCAAAGACCGCTTCTCCCGTGGCGGTGAGCCACAACGCCACGCCGAGCACGAGCAGCGCGAAGGACACCACGGAGGTGACGAGCAGGGTGAGCGCGCCGTGGCTGGCGGTGCGGGTGCCGCGCAGCGCGACCAACGCGACGAGGGGCACGGTGGCCAGCTCCAGGGTCACGAGCCAGGTGCCCACGTCCCGGGACGCGGCGACCCCGACGCCGCCGGTCGCGGCCGCGAGCACGAGGGTCGTGCTCACGGCGCGGTCCTGCTGACCCAACAGGGCGAGTGCGCCGGCCGCACTCAGGAGCACCCCGGCCTGGAGCACACCTGTGCTCGGCTGGGCGTTCCAGAGGCACAGCCCCTCCGGGTCGGGAAGGCACAGGCTCATCACGGTCGTGGTGCCCCCGAACAGCGAGCCTCGCAGTGCCAGTGTCGCACCGACGACGAGCAGCACGATGCCGAGCAGCGGCGCCCAAGGTGCCCGTCGCGCGGGGGCGACGGCATCACCGACGAGTACCACCACAGCACCCAGCGCCGGAAGGAGGGCTGGTGCGAGGACCAGCGCGTCGAACGTCACCACCGCGCTCACCGGCCACCCGCGATCTGCGCCACCGTGTCGGCCGTCACGGACAGCAGCGGCCCGGGGGCCACACCGAGGGCGACCACCAGGAGCGCCAGGGTGCCGAGCACCCAGCGTTCCACCCCCACCGTGTCAGGGGTCACGACGGCTGCGCCGGGCTCGGGACGGTCGCCCACCCAGATGACGCGGGCCACCCGGA
>JBDSNZ010000042.1:0-16093 GCA_039915055.1 Ornithinibacter sp. | reverse complement strand
GGCGAGCGGTTCGTGGTCTGCAGCGACGGTTTGAGCAACGAGCTGGACGACCGGGAGATCATGCTCATCGCCCGCAAGTACGCTGATCCCCAGATCGCCGCCGACCAGCTGGTTGCCGCGGCGGTGCGGGCCGGGGGTCGGGACAACGTCTCGGTCGTCGTGGTCGCCGTGGAGTCGGAGGAGGATGTCGACGACGACGCGGACACCGCACCGCGCGCCGACCTGCTCAGGACCTGACAAGGAGCTGCCCGTGACCACGGTGAGCGTTCTGGTGCACCCCGGGTGGATCGAGGTGTCGTCGGGGTCGGTCCACGCTCTCGTCGAGGCGGGTGAGCGGCACGCCGAGGGCCTGCGGGACGCAGCCGCCGGGGGCCTGCCCGACCTGCTGGCCGCACTCGCCGAGCACGGACTCTCCCAGGTGCCGTCCTTCGTCGCGGTCGAGGTCGCCGGCGACGGCGCGCGCGTGGTCGTGCGTGGGCCGGGCGCCGTGGTGCGGCTCGCGGACGGGAGCACCGTCGGGGACGGCAACCGGGAACCATGGTCGGACACGGACGTGACGGGTGAGGCGGCTGAGGGTGAGTTCGTCCTCCTCGCCCCCGACCCCGGGCCGGCACGAGGGTGGCGGCGCCCGGCCCTGCTCGAGCGACGGGTCCTCCCGCCCGTGCTCGCAGCCGAGGCCGACGTCGTGCCGGCGCCCGAGCCCGAAGCAGCCCGGGAGCCGGACCCCGACCCGGAAGCGGAGACCGAGCCGGAACCTGTATCCGATCCCGAGTCCGAGCCGGAGTCCGAGCCGGAGCCGGAACCGGAACCGGAACCTGTAGCCGAGCCCGAGCCCGCGCCCGAGCCGGAGCCGGAGCCGGAGCCGGAGCTTGAAGCCGATCTTCAGCCGGACCCGGCACCCCAGCCCGACCTCACCCTGCCCCCGCCGGAGGACCTCGTCGGCCTCCCGCCCGTCGCCCGGGTCCCCGCGGTGGCGCCCCCCTCCTCCGCGGTGATCGACTCCGTGCCCTGGCGTCGGGGCGGCGTCCCGACGCCCACCCAGGTGCTTCCCACGGTGAGCCCGACGGCACCGGAGGCCACCGGCGAGGAACGCGAGCCCCTCGCGTCAACGACACCCCCGGACCCGGCGTCGAGCGTCTTCGAGGAGCACGCCTCGGCCGCCCCGTCCGCGCCACTGGCCCCCGATGCCGACCACACGGCATCCCCGCCCGTCCCCGATGTGGAGGTGGCGGAGCCAGAACCAGCACCCGAGGTGACGACCGCGCGCGGGTCGCTCCCGGTCGAGGCAGACCTCGACCGGCCCGTGGTCCTCGCCGTGCTGTGCCCGGCCGGCCACCACTCACCGCCGCACGCGGGTCACTGCCGCTCCTGTGGTCGGGAGATCCCACCGCAGCAACCGTTCCAGACGCCGCGGCCCCCGCTGGGGGTGCTGCGCATCTCCACCGGCGGGGTCGTGCCCCTCGACCGCGGGGTGCTGCTGGGTCGGGCCCCCCGCGTCAACGAGGAGCTTCCCGCCAACCTGCGGCCGCACCTGATCCGGGTCGGGAGCGCCGATCGCGACATCTCGCGCAACCACGCGGAGGTCCTCCTCGAGGGCTGGCACGTGCTCGTGCGCGATCTCGGTTCCACCAACGGCACCACGGTCGCCCTGCCGGGCGAGGAGGCGGTGCGGCTGCGCCCGACCGAGGACCACGGCATCGAGCCGGGCACCGTGATCACCCTGGCCGATGAGGTCTCCCTCACCTACGAGGTCGAGGAGTGAGCGATGCGAAGGCGCCGCTGATCGCCGGGTTGGAGTTCGTGCGACCCCTGGGGTCGGGCGGGTATGCCGACGTGCACCTCTACGAGCAGCAGAGCCCGCGGATGCCGGTCGCCGTCAAGGTGCTCAAGCGCGAGGGCCTCACGGCCGCCATCCGGCGCCAGTTCGTCGAGGAGGCCGACACCATGGCCCAGCTCGCCGACCACCCCTACATCGTGCAGGTCTTCCGCTCCGACCAGACCGCCGACGGCGGCGCCTACCTGGTCATGAAGTACTACCCGCCGCCCAACCTCGCGGTGCGCTCGCGCGCCGAGCGCCTCACCGTCGAGGAGGTGCTGCGCACCGGCATCCAGCTCGCGAGCGCGGTCGAGACGGCGCACCGGGCCGGCATCGTGCACCGGGACATCAAGCCCGCGAACGTGCTGGTCAGCCAGTACGGCGAGCCCGGTCTCACCGACTTCGGGATCGCCGGGCGGGGAGGGCACGCGGAGGACGTCGACGAGGACGTGGGTGTCTCCGTGCCGTGGTCGCCGCCGGAAGTGCTCTACGGCCTGTCCAACGGTGACGCGCGCAGCGACGTCTACTCCCTCGCCGCCACGCTCTGGCACCTCCTCGTGGGGCGCTCGCCGTTCGAGCAGCCCGGCGGTGACAACTCCGCCTACGCGCTGATGCCCCGGATCCGCGCGGTGCCGGTGCCTGCCACGGGGCGGGCCGATGTGCCGGTGTCCTTGGAGCGGCTGCTCGCCCACGCCCTGTCCAAGGACCCGACCTCCCGCCCGCAGACCGCCCTGGAGCTGGCGCGCGGGCTGCAGTCGGTGGAGCAGGAGCAACGGCTGCCACGCACCTCCGTCGTGGTGCTCGACGAGTCGGGCAACACCGCGGTCTCGGAGATGCCCAGGCCCGTGACCGACCACGACCGCACCAGCGTGCGCGCGCCATCCAGCGTGGTCGGGGCGCAGCCGCCGGGCCCCTCGACCGCTGCGCCCGAGGCCAGCGACCTCGAGGAGGAGGCTCCCACGATCAGCGGCGGGCTCATCCTCGCCGTGGTCTGCCTGCTCGTGGTGGGGCTGATCGGTGCGCTGGTCTGGGCGCTCGGTCGCGACGACACCACCCCCCAGGCGCCGGTGACGCAGCGCTCGCAGGATGCCGTGCCGACCCGTGCGGTGGACTACCCCGAGCAGCCGGCCATCGACGCCCGCTCCGGGCCGGGATCGGTGACGTTCACCTGGAACTACGCCGGCACCGAGGAGGAGGACTTCTTCCAGATCCGGGTGGCCGACAGCGAGGCGGCCGTGGTGGATGCCGACGTGGTCACCGTCAAGGGCGACGCGCGGCACACCGTGAAGGCACCGGCCGGGTCGCTCGTGTGCGCCCAGGTCGCCGTGTCTCGCAAGACCGGGCTGACCTCACCTCGCTCGGAGATCCGTTGCCAGAGCGCCGGATGACCGGCACCGACGAAGGAGGGGCACCGTGGGAGTGACACTGGAGTTCTGTGGCGAGGAGTTCCTCGCCGGCGAGGATGCACCGTTGACGATCGGCCGGGTGGCGGATGTCGAGATCGACGACAACCCCTACCTGCACCGGGTGTTCCTCCAGGTGCACCGGGAGCACGGTCTGTGGTGGCTCTCCAACGTCGGCTCCACGCTGACGGCGACCGTGGCCGACAAGAAGGGACTGTTCCAGGCGTGGCTCTCCCCGGGCGCGCGCATCCCGCTGGCGCTGGAGGCGTTCACGGTGTGGTTCACCGCCGGCCCGACGACCTATGACTTCGACCTCCTCGTCAGCGACACCCCGTTCGTCTCGATCGAGACGACTGCCGAGATGGAGCCGGAGGACGCCGACGGGGCCACCACCGTGGGGCGCGTCTCGATGACACCCGACCAGAAGCTCCTCGTCATCGCCCTCTGCGAAGGGTTCCTTCGCACGTCGTATGCCGGAGCCGGCCAGATCCCCTCCTCTGCGGCGGCGGCGCAGCGGTTGGGCTGGACCGTGACGAAGTTCAACCGCAAGCTGGACAACGTCTGCCAGAAGCTGGCGGATGCCGGGACGCGCGGGCTGCACGGTGGCCCGGGCAAGCTGGCCAGCAATCGCAAGAACCGGCTCGTGGAGCACGCGCTCTCCACCCGGATGGTGTCCGAGCACGACCTCGCACTCCTGCCCGACTGAGCCTCGGGAGGGGAGTGCTCCCCTGCTGCGGGTTCGCTGCCCGGACCCGCGCGCGGTTACCCTCATCTCACGCCACAGCGTGGGATCGCGTTCCGTAGGGCGTGTGCATCAGTGGGTGACGAAGGGGGATCGGCCGTGGCAGGGGGAGGTCCGTCTCGGCGTGCCGTGACCCGGGCACGACGCCGCACCGCCAGCACGCTCGCCGTCATCCTCGTGGCGTCCGGGCTGGGGTATGCCGCGGTCGCCAGCAACGGGAGCACGGTCCACGAGGCCGACCTCAACGATGCGGGCGTCTGGGTCAGCTCCGACGCCCAGGCCAAGTTCGCCCGGGCGAACGTCCCGATCGGGCAGCTCGACACCGGCGTCGCCACCAGCGTCACCGCGGGCAGCGGGCTCGACGTGCTCCAGGACGGCGCTGCCGTGCTCGGGGTCGGCACGGGCGCCGGCCAGCTCTTCCCGATCAACCCGCGCACCTCCACCGCCGGCGACCCCGCCGCCTCGATCGTCGTCCCCAGCCCCAAGGCGGGGGCCTTCGCACCCAGACCGGTCGACCTGCGAGGCGGCACGGTGGCCCTGCTCGATGAGAAGAGCGGCAAGCTCTTCGCGGAGCGCGTCGACACCAAGGCCGGGATCACCTCCCTGCCCGGTCTGGCCGCCGCGGCGAAGCCGGTCGCCAGCGTCGGCAAGGGGGCCTCGATCGCCGTCGACGAGACGGGGGCCATCCACGCCGTCTCGGGTGCCACGGGCGTCGTGACCACGGTGCTGGTGCGCGGCGCGGCCTTCGCTCCTCCCACGGTCATCAAGACCTCGTTGCGCACGGCCACCCCGGACATCAGCGCCGTCGGAACGACCTGGGTCGCCTACGACCCCGAGCACGACACGGTGCACACTGCTGCCGACCCCGAGGGCTTCGACGCCCAGGTCACGGCCGATGGTGCCCGGTATGCCGCGCTGCAGCAGCCGGGCCCCGACGCGCGCACCGTGGCGATCGAGTCCGCCGAGCGTGCCGTGCTCGTGCCGCTGGACGGCGGGGTCTCCCCCGGCGGGGTCAGGCTGTCCGAGCAGGTCGACCGCGTGGCCCGCACCGTGCTCTCCCGTCCGGTGGTCCTGGGCGGCTGCCTGCACGCCGCCTGGGCCGAGGCAGGGCGGGTCTTCTACGGCGCCAACTGCGGGCGCACCGGCGACGAGCCGACTGCCACCCTTCCCGTGGAGGGCGAACGCGACACGCGTGACGGCGTCGCCCTGCGCGTCAACCGCGGGCTGGTCGTGCTCAACGACCTCGACAACGGTGACGTCTGGGACCTCGATGACAAGCCGACCAAGATCGACAACTGGGACGCGCTGGTGCCCCCCACGCGCACCGACGACAAGAACGACAAGAAGGACGAGAACCTCGTCGACGAGGCCAGCCTGAACCAACCACCGAAGGCCGTCGATGACGACCTCGCGGTGCGCCCGGGCGTGACGAGCAAGCTGCACGTGCTCGACAACGACACCGACGTCGCGGGGTCGGTGCTCTCCATCGACCAGACCGACGTCACCACGCCGTCGCTGGCGGAGGTCAAGGCCACGGTGTCCTCCGACGGTCAGGCCATCGACGTGCAGGTGCCCGAGGGGACCTCCGGGAGGTCCTTCACCTTCACCTACCGCGTCAACAACGGCACCACCAAGGCCAAGGGCGACGCCACGGTGAGCGTGCGCATCGTCGCCGACGACGTCAACACCGCTCCGCGGCTGCGCCAGGGCGGCACCGTCCTGGCAGCGACGCGATACCCCGTCGTCGCCGGTAAGCGCCTCTCGGTGCCCGTGCTCGCCGACTGGCGTGACCCTGAGAGCGACATCCTCGCCGCCCGCGCCGATGGTGAGGGCAGCGTCATCGACGGGGCCGGTCGGGTCACCCTCAACGCACCCACCAAGGTCGGGGCCCAGAAGATCCCCTACGTCGTCACCGACGGCCGCGGCGGCACCACCGAGGGCACGGTCACCGCGCAGGTCATCGGCACCAAGGACTCCAAGTTCGTCCCCCCGAAGACCCAGCCCGACGCCGTGCGCGGCGTCGTCGGGAAGCCGCTGCAGGTCGAGCCGCTCGGCAACGACATCGCGGGCGCCGACCCGGGGGAGCCGGATGCCGTGCTGAGGCTCCGCTCCGAGATCCGCTCCGTGGGCCCGCTGAAGGTCGACACCGATCTCTCCACCGGGCAGGTCACCGTCACCGGCGACGCCCCCGGCACCTACGAGTTGACCTACTCCGCGCAGACCGGCGCCGGCGCGGCGCCGGGTCGGATCCGGGTCGACCTGGTGACCCCGCCCGAGGGCGCACCGCCGGTGGCGGTCCCCGACACCGCGACGCTGCACGACCAGGCCCCGGCGATGGTCGACGTGCTCGCCAACGACTACAGCCCCCGCGGCGATGTGCTCGTCACCGCGTCCGTCACCTCCGAGGGCGACAACAGCTGGGTGCAGCCCTCGATCTACCAGGGCCGGTGGGTGCGCCTGGAGGCGCTGGACCCCGACGCGGGCGGCACGGGTCGTCGCGCGGTCGTGAAGTACACCGTCAGCGACGGCACCCAGCGCACCACGGGTCAGGTCTCGGTGCTGCAGCAGCCCACGCTCAAGGACGCACTGCCCCTCGTCCAGGACGACACGGCGACGGTGCGCGAGGGCGACACCGTCACCATCGCGGCGCTCGACAACGACACCATGGCCGACGGCATCCCGCTCCGGCTCGACCCGGCCAGCGTGAAGGTCGTGAGCAAGGGCGACGCGCAGCAGGCCTTCGCCTCCGGCAACGTCGTGCGCTACGTGCCCGAGGCCACGGGTCTGATCGCCGAGCGCTTCGTCACCATCGAGTACGCCGCGTATGCGGAGGGCACCAAGGACCGTGCGCAGACCGGGCGGATCCGGGTCGCCGTCACCCCACTGCCCTCGGCGTCGCGTCCCAACCAGCCCCCGGTCGCGCGCAGCTTCTCCGCCACCGTGACCGCCGGTGACCCGATCACCCTCACCGTGCCCACGTTCGGTGTCGACCCCGACGGCGACAGCGTCACGGTCACCGGAGTCGTCGGGGCCGATGGCGGCGCGGTGGACCTCACCCATGGGCGCGTCGTCGGGATCGGCCCGTCGACGATCCGCTACGAGTCCTTCCCGCTGGCCGCCGGCACCGAGGTCATCACCTACGAGGTGCAGGACCGCTTCGGCGCGAGGAGCCGGGCCTTCGTGCGGGTCGGCGTCGTCGCCCCCGGTGACCCCCAGCCCCCGGTGGCCGTGCTGGACGAGGTGCTCGCGGCCCCGGGGAAGACCGTCACGGTGCGACCCCTGGTCAACGACCTGATCGCGCGCGGCGACGTGGTCGAGGTCGAGACCGACGCCCTCAACGACGAGAAGAGCCGTGCGCTGTGGAAGGTCGATGAGGACAAGACCGTCACGACGAAGGTCCCGCTCGACACCACCAGGCCCCACCAGCTCGTCTACGGCATCAGCGACGGACTCTTCGACCCCTCCCGGTCCTCGATCCTCGTGCGCCCGGTGAAGGGCTACGTCAACCCGCCCGTGGCCAACGACGACGTCGCGGCGCCGAAGCCGGGCGAGGCCTCGGCCGTCGTCGACGCCCTCGCCAACGACACCGACGTCGACTCCGACCCCGAGACCCTGCGCATCGTCGAGGTGCTCTCCGCCGATGCCGTCATCGAGGGCGGCACGGTGCGCGTCACCATCCTCGACCACGCGTATGCCGTGCCGTACGTCATCGAGGACGAGGACGGTGCGCGCGCGATGGCGCTGATCAACGTCCCCACAGGCGCGGGTGGTCAACCGTTCGTCGTCTCGGGCTCGTTGATCACGATGGACAAGGACGCCTCGAAGACGGTGCGGCTCCAGGACTACGTGCGCTCGCCGCGCAGCCGGGTCGTCTCCGTCACCACCGCCGGCACGCTCAGTGCCTCCCCGGCGGAGAACCTGGCCGTGTCCCTGCCCGACAACAAGACCCTCACCCTGGAGTCGAGCGGCGGCTACGTCGGCCCGGCTGCGGTGATGCTCGAAGTCACCGACCAGACGGAGGTCGACCAGAAGGATGTCGGCACGGCATACGTGTCGATCCCGGTGCAGGTCGGGCCGAAGGTGCCGCTGCTGCGCTGCCCCGAGCTGACCGTCACGGTGCTCGCCGGCGGTCTGGACCGCATCGTCGACATCCCCACCGTGTGCCACGCCTGGCTGCCCGTCGGCATGACCCTCGACGACGTGCGCTTCGAGACCCGCTGGGACATCGAGGCCGACGCAGACCTCACCACGGCGGGCACCGGTGGCCGTCAGGTCATGCTGCACGCGGATGCCGGCGCCAAGAGTTCGCGGGGACGCCTCACGGTGCGTACCGAGGGGCTGACCGAGCCGGTCACCTTCGGCGTGGTCGTCATCGGTAGGGAGCCGGCCACCACGCAGGGCGCCGACGGTGAGGAGGCCGCAGCCGAGAAGGTCTTCCCCCCGCCGAGGGTGCGGCCGATCAGCGTCACCGGTCTGGAGGAGGGGAAGTCGCGCACGGTCGACGTGCGGGCCTACCTGGACTCCCCCCTGGCCAAGCCGATCTGCACCATCACCGGCGCGAGTGTCGAGAGCGGCACCGGCCTGACGGTCACGAGGTCCGGGTGTGCCCTCACGCTCACGGTCGGGCCCCGGCCCAGCCCGACTGCCTCCGTCAAGATCACCGTCAGTGACGGGCCCGACCGGTCCGCCACCGGCCGGGTGTCCGTCACCATGCTGGGCACCCCCTCCGAGCCGCGACAGGTGCGCGCCGTGGCCGACCGCGACGCCGGTGGGCAGGCGCGCGTCTCGTGGCTGCCGCCGACCTACGACGGCGGATCCACCATCGCCGGCTACGACGTCACCTGGTCCGGCGGGTCCTCGGGCACGCTGCGGTGCACCGCGACGCCCTGCACCGTCACCGGCCTGGCCAACGGCAAGGACTACACCTTCGTCGTCGTGGCGCAGAACGGGGTGGGTGCCGGTGACCCGAGCCAGCCCAGCAACACCGTGCGCCCCGACACCCTGCCCGGTGCGGTCAGTGGGGTGCGGATGACCGCACGCGGCGACGGCCAGCTCTCGATCGCGTGGGTGGCGCCGCGCAACGAGGGCAGCGCCCTGGCGAAGTACGTCGTACGGCTCATCTCCTCCACCGGCTCGAGCGTGACCCGCGACGTCCCGGCATCCTCCCTCGCCGCCACGATCAACGGCCTGGACAACAACGCCGAGCAGTCCGTGCAGGTGCAGGCCTGGAACGAGCTCGGCGCCGGTCCCTTCGGCCCCGCCGTGACGATGCAGTCCGCGGGCACGCCCCCCGCCCTCGCCAAGCCGAGCATCGCCGCGACCGGCCCCGGGCCGGCCGCCGACTCCGCGACGTTGACCATCTCGTGGGGTCAGGGCCAGCCCAACGGGCCCCCGATCTCCGGCTACACCCTCTACCGTTCGGTCGACGGTGGTGCCTGGACCCAGATCGCGAAGACCTCCCCGAGCGTGCGCACGGCCCGGGACGTCATCCCGTACGACGGGCGCACGTACGCGTACGCCGCGACCGTCACCAACGGCGCAGACATCGAGTCACCGCGCACCAACTCCTCCTCCTTCACCTCCGTCGGCCAGCCGTCGACGCCCACGGTGAAGGCCAGCACGCCGAGCGCGAACGGTCGGATCCAGCTGACGGTCGGGGTCGGCCAGCCGCGGGCGGGCAGCTTCACCGCGATCCGCTGGTCCGGCGGCGGGCAGTCCGGCACGGTGTCCTGCGGGTGCGCGCCGGGGTCACAGAGGGTCTTCGACGCGGGTCCGTTCGACACGAGCCCGACCAAGGCCTACACGATCACGGTGTGGAGCGTGAACTCCGGTGGAACCGAGTCCAACCGGGTCAGTGACGGGGCCACTCCCTATCGCGACACGATCCAGCCCTCCGGGTTGTCGAGCAGCCGCAGCGGCACCTCGATCACCTGGAACTGGAACCTCCCGACGAACGGCCGACCGATCACCCAGGTGCAGGTGCGCGGCGCCGTTGACGCGACCTACGGGTCGGCGCGCACCTCGGTGAGCTTCAACGGCCAGGAGGGGCGCACCTACAACCTGGAGGTCAGGGCCTACTCCGCGGCAGGGTGGTCGACGTGGGCCGGGCCCGACGGGCAGTCCATCCCGAACCCGCCGCCGGCGATCTCCGGCCCCACCAAGGGCCCGCAGATGACGGTCGACAACGGATACGGCTGCACCGCCGACCCGTGCCCACGCGTGGACTTCACGATCAAGGACTTCCCCACCGGTGGGGGCGGGTGGATCGTCACCGTCTTCACCCAAGGTGGTGCCGGCTCCTACTCCTCCTCGATTCCCTTCTACCCCAGCGGCGACGGGTCGGGCAGCAGCACCAACAAGAGCAACTGGGCCAGCACGGGCATCGTCGTGGACGACGGGAACGGGCCTGTCGCCATCCGCCTGTGTCGCAGCGGCACCTGCCACACCTCCCCCTACGTCGGCTGGTGAACCAGCGCCCCATGCCCACCACGAAAGGTTCCCCATGACTGTCACGCCGGACCAGGCCGCCTGGTTCTCCCAGACCTTCTCGGCCATGGTCGCCAACTGCGACAAGGCGGTGCTCGGCAAGGAGCACGTCATCCGCCTGGCCATGACGTGCATGCTCTCCGAGGGCCACCTGCTCCTCGAGGACTTCCCCGGCACCGGCAAGACCCAGCTCGCCCGCGCCATGTCGAGCACCGTCCAGGGCACGAACTCGCGCATCCAGTTCACGCCCGACCTGCTGCCGAGCGATGTCACGGGGGTGACGATCTACGACCCCGGCACCAAGGTCTTCGAGTTCCACAAGGGCCCGATCTTCGCGACCATCGTGCTGGCCGACGAGATCAACCGAGCCTCGCCGAAGACGCAGTCCGCTCTTCTCGAGGTGATGGAGGAGGGCAAGGTCACCGTTGACGGGGTGCGGCACGAGGTCGGTGAGCCGTTCATGGTCATCGCCACCCAGAACCCGATCGAGCAGGCCGGCACCTACCGGCTGCCCGAGGCCCAGCTCGACCGGTTCCTGATGAAGACCTCCCTGGGGTATCCCGACCACGAGGCCACCGTTCGGGTGCTGCGCGAAGCCAGCGTGCGAGACCGCACCAAGGGGCTCGAGCCGGTCGTCACCGCGCAGGTCATCAGCGACATGGCAGAGCTCGCCGACGACGTGCACGTCGACGACGCGATCCTCGACTACGTCTCGCGACTCGCGGAGGAGACCCGTCGCCACGTGAGCATCCGCCTCGGGCTCTCGGTGCGCGGGTGCCTGGCCTTCGTCCGCTGCGCGAAGACCTGGGCGATCAGCCAGGGGCGTGACCACGTCGTGCCCGACGACATCAAGCTGCTCGCCCAGCCGGTCCTCAACCACCGCCTGCTCGCCACTGCCGAGGCCCAGTTCGCGGGAGTCACGGTCGAGCAGGTCATCAGCGCGATCCTGGCCGAGGTCACCCCACCCACGGAGCGCATCGCCTCATGACGCAGGAGCCGGAGGACGTCGAGGCGACGACCCGGCGGTCGGACCTCACTCCGCCGCCCGGGCCGTCAGCGACCCCTTCCGGCCCGCCCCCCTCCCGCGATGAGGCTGCGCCGGCCTCGCGTCCCGGCGGGAGCCGCCAGCCGAGCCGGGCGCCGGGGAAGAAGGCCCGGTCACGGTCCTGGACGAGCCGTGTCCCCGGGCTCGCCCCACGCTCGCGCGTCTCGGCGCAGCCGCCTGCACCGTCACTCGGGGCCCAGCCCCCGAGTGGCTCACGATCGGCACGGCGCAGGGTCGACACCCGCACCACCACGCTGCCCCGCGTCCAGATCCCCCCGGCGATCACGCAGACCGGTGCCCGGATCCTGGTGCTCACCGGGTCCCGGATCCGACCGCTCGCCGACTCCACGAGGCGGATCTGGCACCCGGTGCTCGATGTGTTGCGTTGGGTCGCGCCGCTGGGGTGGACCGTGCTCGGCGTCGGCGCGCTCTCCTGGTGGCTCACCGCCCGCTATGCGTGGACCGAGCTCGCCATGGTCGCCATGGCCTGCCTCGTGCTCGTGGCCTGCTGCCTCCTGCTCGCGATCGGGCGCGCCCGGCTGGTGATCCGCTGCGACGTCGAGCCCACGCGGGTCACCGTGGGCGACCCGGCGACGGGCCGGCTCGAGGTCACGAACACCTCGGCCAGGCCGCTGCTGCCCGTGCTGCTCGAGCTCCCGGTCGGCCGCACCGCTGCGCGCTTCACCCTGCCCACCCTGCCCGCGGGGCGCACCCACGAGGAGCTCTTCGTGGTGCCGACCCGGCAGCGGGGTGTCGTGCCGGTCGGGCCGGCGACCACGGTGCACGGCGACCCGTTGGGGCTCGTGCGCCGCACCGTCGCCTGGACCGAGCGCACCGAGCTCTACGTCCACCCGCTGATCGTGTCGCTGGAGAGCCTGGGGGCGGGGCTGCTGCGCGACCTGGAGGGTGAGGTGACTCCCGACCTGTCGATGTCCGACC
This sequence comes from Ornithinibacter sp., assembly GCA_039915055.1. Taxonomy (GTDB): domain Bacteria; phylum Actinomycetota; class Actinomycetes; order Actinomycetales; family Dermatophilaceae; genus Fodinibacter. The sequence goes on along the minus strand of JBDSNZ010000042.1, from coordinate 3,662 downwards.
TAGCCTTCCACGCACTGCGCGAGTACCAGCCGGGCGATGACCGCCGATACATCCACTGGCGGTCCTCCGCCAAGCACGACCGGCTCCTCGTCCGCCAGTTCCTCGACACCCGGCGCTCGCACCTCGCCGTCGTCGTCGACACCACGCCGGAGGTGTATGCCGGCGGTGAGGACGGAGTGGAGCTCGGCATCTCCTGCGCAGCCTCACTGGCCGTGCGTTCGATCCTGGACGAGCAGGACACCACCGTGGTGTGCAACGGCGAGACCGCCTCGCGCACCACCGCCCCGTTGACCCTCGATGCGTTCTCGCGCGCGGCGGTCGGGCCGGTGGACGTGTTCTCCTCCGGGGGGAGGGCCTCGGGTCTGGCTCCCGACGCGAGTGTCGCCGTGCTCGTGACGGGCACCCGGCGCCCCTTCATCCAGGCGCAGCGCGCGCTCTCCCAGTTCGAGCCCGAGGTCGTCAAGGTCGCTCTCGTCGTGGACGACTCGGTGCCGGTCGGGGTGCGCCGGGTCGGCTCCCTCATCGTGCTGCACGTGCGCGAGCTCACCGATGTGCGCCGGGTGCTGCTCTCCGGAGCCCTGACGTGAGCAGCACACCCGCTCGCGCCGGGAACGCCCAGCCCGACCGACCCAGCCTCGCCGACGCCCTGCGCGGTGGGGCGGCTCGCGGTGCGAGGGCCCGCCGCCGCAGGGACCCCGACGCACCCGGCATCCTGGCGAGCGCGATTCCCTCGCGTGACGCACTCGTGGACGCCGCCTTCTCGGCCGCCCTGGTCGTCATCGCCCTCGTGGGCCTGCGCACCGGCTTCCTCGGCGGAGCGTGGATCCTCGCGGCAGGGGTCGGGCTGGGACTGGGCCTGGTCATCGCTCACCTGGCCACGGCATACCGCTGGTTCGCCCTCGTCACGTTCCTGGTGCTGGTCGCCACCTACTTCGCGCTCGGAGGCCCCGTCGCGGTGCGCGGCGACCTCCTCCTGGGTGTGATTCCCACCGGGCAGACGTTCCTCGACCTCGCCACCTGGTCGGTCACGGGGTGGAAGCGCTGGTTGACCCTGCTGCCTCCGGTGGACGCCCGTGGACCGGTGCTCGCCCTCCCCTGGCTCGCGGGTCTCCTCGGCGGCGCCCTCACGCTCGGGGTGGCCCGCCGGTGGCAGAGCGTGCCGGTCACGGCGCTGGTGCCCCTGACCCTCCTCGTCGGGTCGATCGCGCTCGGCACCCTGGAACCGGCGGCGCTGGTGGTGCAGGGCGTGGGGTTCGCCGTGGTGCTCGTGGGGTGGCTCGTCGTGCGCTCGCACCGGGGTCGTGCGCCCATCCAGAACGGCGCCGGTCGAGGGGCCCGGGTCGCCACGGGGTCGGTGCTCATCGGTCTCGCCGTCACGGCGGGGCTGGTCGCGTCGCCGCTGCTTCCGGGCACCGATCGGGCGCAGCGCCGCGAGGTGGTGCGCACCAGCCTGGTCCCACCGCTGGACGTGTCCCAGTTCGCCAGCCCGCTGCCGGGCTTCCGCCAGTACACCGAGCCGAACCCGGCGGAGCTCTACGACAGGGAGGTCCTGCGGGTCACCGGGCTGCCGACCGGTGCCCTGGTGCGGTTCGCCACCCTCGACGCCTATGACGGCCTCGTCTTCGGTGCCGCGGACCGCAGCACCGACGGCGTGCCCTTCCAGCAGGTCGGCTCACGCATCGGCACGGCCCGCGGTGGCACCACCGTCGACGTCTCGGTGCAGGTGCCCGAGCGCGGCTACCTCGGCCCGTGGCTCCCGATCGTCGGGTCCCCGACCCGCATCGAGTTCACCGGGCCACGCGCGGACGCGCTCACCGACGAGCTCTGGCTCAACACCGACACCGAGACCGCGCTCGTTCCGGCGCAACTGCGTGGTGGAGAGTCCTACACGATGACGGCGGTGCTCCCCGACCCCGCGCCGACCGAGCTCCCGGACCAGCTCGAGCTCGATGGTGGAGCCGCCTCGCCCACGGGGATGGACTTCCTGGACTCGCGCATCGATTCCTGGACCAACCGGGCGGATGGTTCGTGGGCCAAGCTGCGCGCTGCGGCGGGGCAGATGCGCACGGAGGGCACCTACACCGACGGCGGCACCCCCAACAGCTTCGAGAAGGTCTACCTCCCCGGCCACACCGTGGCCCGGCTCTCGCGCTTCGTCGGCTCGACCAAGCTCGCCGGCAACGACGAGCAGTATGCCGCGACGCTCGCTCTCGTCGCCCGTCGCCTGGGCATCCCCTCGCGGGTCGTCATGGGCGCGGAGCCGGAGGCGGACGGGCGGGTGCTCGGCAAGGACGTGCACGCCTGGGTGGAGGTGCGGCGCGCCGACGGCTCGTGGTTCGCGCTGCGCTCAGAGACGTTCGTGCCCAGCCGCGACAAGACCCCCAGCGAGCAGCAGCTGCTCTCCGAGGAGCAGAAGGTGGGCGCCCAGGTGCCACCTCCGGCGGGGGTCAACCCGCCCTCGCTGCTCCAGGGCCCGGACCAGGCGCAGAACGCCACCGACATCACCAAGCGCAAGAAGAGCCCCTTCGACGTCGGGGCCTGGCCCTGGTGGCTCAAGCTGCTCGTGCTCGGTCTGCTGCTGCCCGCGCTCGTCCTCGCCGTTGCCTTCTTCCTCCTCCGGTGGCTGAAGACCCGTCGCCGGCGCAGGCACTCCAGCACCGGACCCGTTCCGGCGCGGGTGGCCTGGGTGTGGCGCGACCTCGTCGCCGAGGCCCGATCCCTCGGGGTGCCCGTGCCCGGCGGGGTGACTCGCCGCGAACAGGCCACCTCGCTCGCCGACGCGGGGGTCGAAGGAGCGCCGGTGCTCGCCGCCCGGGCCGACGCGGTGGTGTTCGGGCCGGGCGAGGGATCCCAGGAACAGTCGCGGGAGTGCGCCGAGGAGGCGAGCGCGGTGCGCGCTCAACTGCGGGCCCGCGTCAGTCGGTGGGCGAGGCTGCGCTCCGATGCCGACCCGCGCCCGCTCCTCGTCCGACCCGAGGGCAGCACGGCGCGGCGTCCGTCACGGCCGCGGCTCCCCGGCATCCGCCGCCTGGCCCCGACCCCGGACTGACCCCGACCCCGACGTCGGACTGACCCCGACCCCGACCTCGGACTGACCGCCGCACCCCCGTACATCAATCGACCAATAGGTCACTTCTTCACGGGAGGGTGTGGGGGCCGGTGCAGAAGTGACCTATTGGTCAGTTCTGCACGGGTGGGTATGGGGGTCGGTGCAGAAGTGACCTATTGGTCAGCTCGGCAGGCCGGGGGCCGGACAGCGGGATGCCGCCCACGCAAGGTGCGAGGACGGCATCCCGGATGCTGCGTGGCGAGGTCCGCGGTCAGCGGGTCTCCTCGCCGCGGATGAAGGCCTCGAGCTTGGCGCGACCGAGGTCGTCGGGGCGCTGCTCCGGCGGGGACTTCATCAGGTAGGACGACGCCGACAACAGAGCGCCGCCGATGCCACGGTCCATGGCGATCTTCGCGGCGCGGATCGCGTCGATGATGATGCCGGCCGAGTTGGGGGAGTCCCAGACCTCGAGCTTGTACTCCAGGTTGAGCGGCACGTCGCCGAAGGCGCGACCCTCCAGGCGCACGTAGGCCCACTTGCGGTCATCGAGCCACGCGACGTAGTCGGACGGGCCGATGTGCACGTTGCGGTCCTCGGTCTTGCCGGCGAGTGC
>JBDSNZ010000029.1:0-2965 GCA_039915055.1 Ornithinibacter sp. | reverse complement strand
GCCGTGTCGTCGACGAGACCGACCTCCTCCATCCGGTCCAGCACCGCGGCGGCCACGGGCCCGGGGCAGTCCTTCTTCCGCAGCACGGCCTCGAGCTGGGACCTGCTCTTGGGTGCGTTGGTCAGCTGGCGCAACACGATCTGACGCGCCCAGTCGTGAGCATCGGGTTCACGGCCCCTCGTTCGGGGATCACGCTCGGGGTCGGGTGGCGCCGGGCTCCTCGCGCCGGAAGGGGGCACCGGGCTCCCGGCGACCGGGTGCCCCACCGCCCAGTTGGGCGGTGGGGCACTCGAGTCCGCGAACGGCATCAGGGAGCGTCCTGTTCGGCTCAGAAGTCGACAGGGACCTCGGGCGCGGCCACTGCCTCCAGGCGTGGCTGCCCGATGCCGAGCTTCTGCTTGATGTTCTTCTCGAGCTCGTCGGCGAGGTCGGGGTTGTCCTTGAGGAACGCACGGGCATTCTCCTTGCCCTGCCCCAGCTGGTCGCCGTCCATGGTGTACCAGGCGCCGGCCTTGCGCACGAAGCCCTGCTCGACGCCCATGTCGATGAGGCCGCCCTCGCGGGAGATGCCCTGCCCGTAGAGGATGTCGAACTCGGCCTGCTTGAACGGCGGGGAGACCTTGTTCTTGACGACCTTGCAGCGGGTGCGGTTGCCGACCGCGTCGGTGCCGTCCTTGAGGGTCTCGATGCGACGCACGTCGAGGCGGACCGAGGCATAGAACTTCAGCGCCTTGCCACCGGTGGTGGTCTCCGGCGAGCCGAACATCACGCCGATCTTCTCGCGCAGCTGGTTGATGAAGATCGCCGTGGTGCCGGTGGTGCTGAGGGCGCCGGTGATCTTGCGCAGCGCCTGGCTCATGAGCCGAGCCTGGAGCCCGACGTGGCTGTCGCCCATCTCGCCCTCGATCTCGGCGCGCGGCACGAGCGCCGCGACGGAGTCGATGACGATGATGTCGAGCGCGCCGGAGCGGATGAGCATGTCGGCGATCTCGAGCGCCTGCTCCCCCGTGTCGGGCTGGGAGACGAGCAGCGCGTCGGTGTCGACACCGAGGGCCTTGGCGTAGTCCGGGTCGAGCGCGTGCTCGGCGTCGATGAAGGCCGCGATGCCGCCGGCCTTCTGCGCGTTGGCGACCGCGTGCAGCGCGACCGTCGTCTTGCCCGAGCTCTCCGGGCCGTAGATCTCGACGACCCGTCCGCGCGGCAGGCCCCCGATGCCGAGAGCCACGTCGAGGGCGATCGACCCGGTGGGGATCACCTCGATGGGCGGCCGCACGTCATCGCCCAGGCGCATGACGGCACCCTTGCCGTGCTGCTTCTCGATCTGGGCCATCACCGAGGACAGCGCCTTGTCGCGGTCGTTCCCGCGGGGGGCAGCCAAGGGGTTGGGCATCACGCTCCCGCGAGAGCCGTTGGGACCAGCCATGTCACACCTGTCTTCCTGTCAGTGCAGCGAGCGCGCCCACCGGCGACCAGCTCGCCGTCGGTCTCCTCGCGAGGTCTGGTCAGACGCTAGGTGGTGGCACCGACAGCGGTCACGAGCCGCCGTGGAGCCTGTGGACGAGTGCCGTCGGGGTCACCACCTGTGGACGAGCCTAGACGAACACGTGTTCGACCTCGAGCACCCCGCCCCACGACACGCCGGGCCGTTCGACCCGGGCGCGCGACGGCGCGGTGTCCTCACCGGTTCACGCCGGCGCCGGCACGCCCCACATCGCCGCGACGTGCCGCACGTCGGTGCCGCAACACCCGCCCACGACCCGCAGCGCCGGGAGCAGGGAGGCCAGGGCGACCTGGTCGCGTCCCAGGGTGAGGGGGTCACCCTCGTCGAGGGTCTCGGCCTCGTCCAGCTCGGCGTGGCTGAGCGCCGAGGAGTTGACCCGGGTGCCCACGATCCGCTCGCGCCACGGTCCGGCATCCGCAAGCCCCCGAGAGACGTGCGTGGGATGGGCACAGTTGACCACGTAGTGCTCCGGAGCCGAGCAGTCGTCGACCGCCGCGATTGCGGCGGAGAGGGCGGTCCCGTCCGGCAGGCAGCCGTCCGTCTCCACCGTGAACCCGACCACCACCGGCACCCCCGACTCCCGGGCCGCGAGCACGACACCCAGCGCCTCGCCGACGCTCCCGAGGGTGAGCGCGGTGACGAGGTCGACGCCGGAGTCCGCGAGGACGCGCACCTGAGGCAGGTGGTAGGCACGAGCCTCCTCCGGCTCGGGCGACTCGCCCGCCCGGTAGCCGTCACCACGCGGACCGACCATGCCCGAGACCACCACCTCGGGCACGTCGCCGGAGAAGCGCCGGGCGAGGTCGGCCGCGAGGTTCACGGACGCGGCGTTCGCCTCGGCGAGCGCGGCCGCGTCGTGGCCCAGCCGGGCTCCCCAGTCGGAGTTGGCCCGCCACGTGGGGGTCTCGACGAAGAGGCCGGCCCCGACCCGTGCGGCGACGCGCGCGTATCCGAGGTAGTAGTCCGTGAGCAGCGACCGACCTCCCTCGTCCGCGACGAGCGGGTAGGCGGCGAACTCGGGGAGGTCCACACCGTGGTGGAAGATCAGGTCGGTCTCCATGCCCCCGTCCGTGACATAGCCGGGAAGATCGGCGGAGGGCCGCCAGTGCGCGGCCGAGGACGTCGTCATCCACGTCACTGTCCTCCGCGCGCCGCAGCCACGTCCACCGGTTTCAGGTGAGCAGCAGTCGCTCGATCCGTCGTGCCACGCCGATGACGCCGAGCAGACCCAGCACGGACAGGTAGGCGACATGACCCAGCAGGCCCCACCCCACCTCGCCGAGCATGAGCCCGCGCTCCAGGGCGACACCGTGGTAGAGCGGGGTCGCCCGCACCACCCACTGGAGGGCCTCGGGGTAGGTCGAGAGGGGGAAGAAGGTCGCCGAGAAGAGGAACATCGGCTGGATCGCGAGGGTGATGTAGTCGAAGTGCTGCCAGCTGCTCATGAAGGTCGTCGCGAACATG